>JAFTAG010000120.1 GCA_017458655.1 Ruminiclostridium sp.
AAGAGGCGCGCTCTGCTTGCTGCCGAGGTCGTTTATCTTTGTCTTTTTTTCGAGCCGGATAACGGAGGTGTCTCCGTTATAGTATCTGATACGGAATTTCTCGCGTCTTGCCGCACCGTTTATCTTTTCACGGAGCGCCCTATCCGAAAGGTCATCGAAATACAGGCTGCGTATCAGATAATTCCCGTAAACGGCGTGAGGGTCGGGATAAGCGACTGTCTGCAGCCGCCGGCGCAGGGTAAGCAGGTCGAAATTGTTTATCTCATGCTTGACTTCATGTCTGAATTCCATGCTCTCACCTTTTTTCATTTTTGTGTTTTCCGCAGTGGAAACCGCCGCATACCCTATGTACACAACACATTGAGTATAAGCTTTAAGAGTGTAAGTAAAATGTAGCAAATGTGAAATTCACGCTAAAAGCAATAAAAAATTCTGTCAAACCCCGCCGCAATCGGGGAATGACAGAAACCTCGTATGTCAATATGACGGCTGAATGGCAGTAATGCGTGCCCTCCTACCGATAGCTGTGATAGGTCGTATTCAGGCGGTCTCCGACCGTTACCATTCCGATGATATTCTTTCCGTAGGACACCACGGGCGGCACAAAAATGAGGTCGGTGAGCTTATATCTGCCATATTCGGTCGGTATGCCGAGCCGCGTCAGGTTCGTGATGCTGAGGTCTTTCGTGTTATAACCGTAACCGAGCAGTTTCGCAAGCTTTGCGGAGGTCTCGCTGTGAAAATACCCCGCAAATTCAAGGTCAACGGCATCAACGAGGGTGGGGTCAAGCTCACTCATAAAGCGCGATATGAAATATTTGCAGCTGTTGTTGTTCAGCTTTTTCTTCATCATACGGTCTATCTATCCGGCCGGGACAGACCGCTGTGCATACTACCATATATCATTCTCTTTTTCAACATTATTTTTCGCGATCGCCCATTTAACTCACCATAAATCTATATACAAAGCTCTTGGATCTCGTCACGATCCGGGATCGCGGCGAAGCCGCACCACAATCATTCATTATTCACTATTCATTATTTCTGTGTGTTATGCCGTGGCAAAATATCCCGGGGCTGCATAAAATAAAGAAGCCTGCAGGCATTTTTTCACGGAAAGGAGCTTCAATATGGAGATAAACGATCGCAATACCGTCGAAATCACCGAGAGACCCGGCTACGCCTATGTGCCGTTCCAGCGCATCGGAAGGGTCTATACTCCCGAAAAGGCTATGGTACAGGGCACTGTGTTCCCCGAGCTCGACATAGGCATAGGAGAGTACGAGAGGGGGCTTTACGATGGAAAATAACAGACAGCTCACCGCACAGCAGCTTATGCGGAAGGTCAGCGAGGCGTGGTTCTACGTCACCGACCTCAATCTCTACCTCGATACCCACCCGGACGATACCCGCGCGCTCAGAATGTTCGCGGAGGCCTGCGAGAACGCAAAGGCCTGCACCGAAGCGTTTGAGAAGCGCTGCTACCCGCTCACAGTCTGCTCCGCGGACTGCGACAGCGACTGGGAATGGCTCGTCGGCGTCTGGCCGTCGCAGAAAATGGCATAAGGAGGTAACGCGTTATGTTCATATTTTCTAAAATGACGCAGATACCCGTTAAGATCAACAATAAGAACCCCCGCCTCGCAAGCTATATCTTGTCGCAGTACGGCGGACCCGACGGCGAGCTCGGGGCTTCCCTGCGCTACCTGTCACAGCGCTTCGCACAGACCGACAAGAGCGGTATCGCCCTGCTCACCGATATCGGCACCGAGGAGCTCGGACATCTCGAGATGATCGGGAGCATAATCACACAGCTCACCAAGGGCGAGGGCGCAAAGAGCTTCGACCGCTACGGGGTCGGGGATTACTACATCGACCACGCCAACGGCGTCTATCCCGCAAGCGCCTCCGGCGTGCCTTTCTCCGCGGCTTATTTACAGAGCAAGGCCGACCCTATCGCTGATATTATGGAGGATATGGCGGCGGAGCAAAAAGCCCGCGCGACATACGACAACATCCTGCGTATGTGCGACGACCCGGACGTAACAAGCATCATCCGCTACCTGCGCGAGCGTGAAGTAGTGCATTTCCAGCGCTTCGGCGAGCTTCTCGACCGCCTGCAGAGCAAGATCAGATAAATATATCCGTATCCCGCGGCGTATCATGTCGGCCGCGGGATGTCTCTTTATGTCATAAAAATGTCATAAAAATCTCGGAAAATGTATTGAAAACTGTGAAAAAATGTGGTATAATGATGTTAATTATTTACCCGGGAGGGATAACGTTGATAAAAATAAGAGAAGCACAGGCGGACGACCTCAATGAGATACTTAATCTGTACTCGCTGATGTTCGGGGACGGCGTATTTAATGACGAAGAGAAAACCCGCATGATATGGAACCATATCCTCACCGACGGGAATTATCATATCATAGTTGCAGACGAGGACGGGCAGATAGTTTCGACCTGCACCTGCGTCATAGTTCCGAACATTACATACGACCGCAGACCTTACGCGATCGTTGAGAATATAGTAACGGCAAGCGAATTCAGAGCGCAGGGTCTTGCAACGGCCTGCCTTGAAGAAGCCAAGCGTATCGCGGAAGAACAGAACTGTTTCAGGATACTTCTCACAACGGGCTCGAGGCTCGATTCGACGCATAAATTCTACCAGAAGCTCGGCTATAACAAGACCGAGCTCACAGCCTTCTCACAGTGGCTGTAAAGGAGCGCAAATGGCTGAAAACTTAAAAACTGTCGCTGACAACCGACAGGTCAGACACGAGTATTTCATACTTGAGAGCATTGAAGCGGGCATCGAGCTTGCGGGAACGGAGATAAAATCCATAAGGCAGGGCGGTGTGAACCTGCGCGATTCGTGGATAGCCATAGAAAACGGCGAGGCTTATGTCAAACAGATGCACATATCTCCCTACGAAAAGGGCAATATATTCAATAAGGATCCTCTTCGTGAGCGCCGCCTTCTCATGCACAAGCGCGAGATACTGCGGCTTTACGGGCAGGTTAAGCAGGGCGGGCTGACGCTCGTGCCGGTGTCGCTCTATTTCAAGGGGAGCCGCGTTAAGGTGCAGGTGGGCTTATGCAAGGGCAAGAAGCTCTACGACAAGCGTGACTCTATGGCGGAACGCGATGCCAAGCGCACTATCGACCGCGCGATAAAGGAGCGCAACAGATGAAGCGGCTCGCAGCGTTTGCAACGGTGTTCCTTATGCTGCTGATATGCAGTGTGACCGCATTCGCCGAAAAGAACAGCTACAAGCTCTTGGAGAGCACTATGGCGGTATTCGGCAGCGACCTTGTGTATATGCCCGACCGGCAGATGTATCATTTCACCGGAGCAGGTGAAGCGTCCGTCGAGCTTTCGGTCAAGGACACGCTGTATTTTTACATCATAGTCGGCAGCGACAGCAGTGCTTCAAACGGAGTTACCGACAACGGAGTGAACAGCGGCTGCTCGGTACGGGTGGAATGCCTTGATGAGAACGGCGAGCGGATATTGCCGTATTTCGCGGTGCTTGAAGTTCCCGCCGACCACGTTTTTCACAGATACAGCATAGGCTCAGACACGATGTACGCGGGCTTGCCGGAGAATGCCCGCAAGGTGCGTGTAAGCTTTTCCGCGCAGGACAGCAGACAATATATCCGTTCAATGGAGATATTGTCGGACGATACAATGGCGCGCGATATGTCGCTCACCGATTGGGAGGAACACATTCTCGGCAACATCAACGCCGAAACGACCAAAGCCGACTACTGGATAATGGTGGGGCTGATAGCGGCGGTAGCGCTCATAATGATGATATTTGCCAAAGCAAGAAATAATATAAAGAAAGGAAAATGACAAATGGAAGTTACACTTAAAATAGAGGGAATGATGTGCCCGCACTGCGAAGCAGCGGTCAAAAACGCGCTCGAAGCGCTCCCAACAGTCGAAAGCGCCGCTGTCAGCCACGAAAAAGGCACAGCCGTAATCCGCCTCTCCGCAGATACGCCCACCGAAACGCTGAAAGCCGCCGTGGAGGCATTAGACTATAAAGTGGTCTGAACACAAAAAGCGCAGAAGGTGATTACGCTTTTTGAAATGTTTATGTGAAGATCGGCAGATCACGGAATTTCTGCGATCGCAAGAGTATCGAAAACCCGCTGTACACGTCTCTTGTACAGCGGGTCGATAATTATTTTGTAATTTTCCCGCAACCGGGAAACTCAGAAGTTCTCATCGCAGAGGGCTTTCTCGCGGAGACGGGCAAGCTCCTGTATCTTTTCATCATCGCTCATTTCATGAATTATCATAACAGCCTTCTGTATCGGCTGAACATCTGTCTGCTGCAGCATATCAAGCTCCTCTCTCGCTGCGCAACAAATTTGCGTTGCGCTGCGTCCGTGCAGCGCTTTGGGCTGTTGCAACACGGCATCCATGCCGTTTCCGCATTTATAAGCTGCAGCCACAGCTCCTTACGGTTATTTTTGTTGACTTGTTTGTTTATCTTTTTCAACTCAAAGAAGTGTATCGCGCGCACTTATAGTAAACGACATATATTTTTGTACTTTCCCCCGCCGTAAGCGGGGAAAAGTACAGGATCAACAATACCGGAAACACAATTTTACCGAAAAACAAAATGTAACGGAGAACACACTATGTCACTGAATTTCATTTTTACCCGCGATTCGTTTGTGCCGGATATGAATACCGAAGCTCTCACGCAGAAGGACGAAAAACTGCGTGAGAGTTTTATTTCGGATAGGTTTGCGGCACTTTTCAATATTGGTTTTGACGCTGCGGGAGAGAGCGAAAGTATGTCGCT
>JAFTAG010000121.1 GCA_017458655.1 Ruminiclostridium sp.
AAGGACAGATACAGCGTTATCACATTGCAGCTCGATGTTTACGCGGAGGACGCGCTGACGGTCACGCAGCTCGCGGGGCAGGTGAATTCCCGCCTCGCCGCACTCGGTATGAAGCGCTCTTTCTCACAGCTCATCACCGACGGGAAATTCCCGCGTATGTGTATGCGCTACCGCTTCGGTGTTGATGAAGCTAACGGCCGTGTAGTCACGGTCTGAATTACCGCCGGACGCAGCGCCCGCCGTAAGCGGGCGCGTATCTCTCGGGGGGGCGGGGGCAGAGCCCCCGCAAAGCGCAGCGCCCGCCGCAAGCGGGCGGCAAGCTTATGTTCACTCCCGCCGAAGGCGGGAGTGAACTTTAATCACCCGCCGCAGGCGGGAAAAACGAAAGGATAAAGCTATGGAATTACTTTCTTCCGGCACTGCCTATATCCTCAACGGGCAGAGCCTTTACGGTCTCAAATCAACTCCCGAGCTCGGCGGCACGCGCGAGAAGCGAGAGGTCACGAACCTGCTCGATACCGCGCACAGATACATCGCCGGGCTCTATAAGTATGACGATCTGAAGTTCGATTTTTACTACAACAGCTCGGAAACAAATCCCAACGTATCGTCGGGGCAGGTGGCGGCGGCGTTTTCCGCGGCCAAAGCGGTGGAGCTGTCGGGCGCGTCCGTTCCGCAGAGAGTGACCTTTCCCGACGGGTCGTCGATCTCGTGGACGGGTCAGATCGCCACAAAAATAAAAAGTATGGAAGCGGACGGGGTAATGGAATTCAGCATTATCTCCATTCCCAACACCGAGCTTGTTTACAGCGAATAGAGCAGTTTTTTCGCAATTTCCCCCGGCGAAAACGGGGGATCTGCGCGAGAGTTCCGGAGGTGTGTATGTTGATTGAAAATACTTTGAGAATGCCTTATACCGAGCTTACCGTCGGAGGTACCGTGTATATGCTGCGGCTGACGGCGCTTTCGGCGGCAAGGCTCGAGGAGCGTATCGGAATGTCGGTATATAAGGCGGTGGAAAACGCCGACAAGGTGAGCGTTGCAGCCGAGCTGCTCTACGCGCTTATCGAGGGGCTGCGGCCGGAATTTACCAAGCGTGAGACCTTCGAGGTCATCGACGGGTTTATCGGTGAGGGCGGAACGCTGCCCGAGCTGGGCATTGTTATCGCGGGGGCTTTACGGAATTCGGGTTTTTTCGGGGAGGCTTCTCCTCGGCAGGCGAGCTCATTCGCAGGCTGTACGGAGAAGCAATGATATACCGCCCGGAGCCGTCGGCGCTGTGGAGTATGACGGCTTACGAGCTCGATGACATCATACGCGCGGGAAGACGCAGACAGCGTGACGACGCGGCGTCGCTCGAAACGCTCGCGTTCAACATCGGAGCGCTCGTGCTCACCGCGGTCAACGCTCCGAGACGCTTCCCGAAAACACCCGAGGAGGCGTTCGGCGGTAAGCGGAGCGTTTCACCCGACGGCGGGAAAGCGGATATGCTGCTGATAGCGGAGCAGATAAACAGGCGGCTGCGGGACAAACAGAGGAGCTGCGGAAAATGACAGTAGAAGAATTAAACGTTAAGATATCCGCCGATGCGGAGAATTTCAAAACCGAAGTGGCTGCGGCGAATGTCGAGCTGCAGACCTTCAAAAACAGGGCGGTCGCGGCGGCCGCGGAGATAACAAAGGCGTTCGACGGACTTGTGACGGTCACGGCGGCAGCGACCCCGGAAAATGATAATAACGGCGGGAGCGTACTGCCGCAGATACCCGATACGATACCGGTCGGCCCGTTCTTGCAGGACCCCGGGGAGCTGACCGGAAGCGGCAGCCCGCAGACGGCAGTTACACCCGACGCGGCGTTCGATTTTCGCACAGGGTTGCCGCAGAGAACGGCGGACGTCCTCGCGCTCGAGAGCTCCGATACGCTCATAGGGGCTTTCGGAGGCACAGATAACGGCGCACAGACGGTCAATCTTACCACGAGCGTGACGCTCGACGGGGACAAGGTCGGGGAGTCCGTCGATAGGTTCCTTATCAGAAGGAACAGGATCACAAACGGGTTGGGAGGAATGAGCTGATGTACTTTCTGAAGATCAACGGCGCGCAGCTTCCGGTGCCGTACTATTATTCCGTAACGTCAAGGGATATCGAGAGCTCGGACAGCGGGCGCTCCGACGAGACCGGCGTTATGCACAGAAACAGGGTGCGGCACAGCGTAAGAACATGCGACGTGAAGTGGCGCATACCCGGGAGCGGCCTCGGCGAGCTGAACGTAAAGCTGGCGGACGCGCTGCTTCGTGTGAGTATGCTCGACCCCGCCACCGGGGGTTATGTCGAACTCGATATGTACGCAAAGGATATCAGATCCGACTTCTATCAGCATCAGAACGCGAACGAGCTCACAAGCTGGTGGGAGATATCATGCAGGCTCGAGGAGTTCTGATGTCCGAATGACGTGATGCCGCGTTCGGCGGCAGTTTGGAAAGGGGGAGTTTGGATTGTACGGAGTAAGTGGGGGATATCTTGAGGCGGCCGCCTCTAAGGTGCGCAGGGACGGGATATCGGGAACGCTCAGGCTGGCGGACGGCAGCAGGATCGAGATATCGGACGAAAATCTTGTCAGAGACACGATGAAGCTGTCAAGGGAGCTGTGCGGCGGAAAATACCGCATAGGCACGTTTGACCTGTCCTGTCTGCGGTTCGGGATATTCCTCGATAACGCGCTCGGTATCGACCTCAGCGGCGCGACGGCGGATATAACATACCGTCTCGGAACGGAGGGCGACAGCTTCGAGAGCGTCCCGCTCGGACATTTTCTTGTTGACCCGGTGCTGTCATTCAGACGAAAGGACATACTAAACATCGTTGCGTATGACTGCGGGGTGCTGTTCGACAAGGAGCCGTCGGAAACGCTCCGACAGCTTAACGGGACGCCTGCGGAGCTTATCATCGCGGCGTGTGAGGAGTGCGGAGTCGAAACCGACATCGAAGCGGACAGCCTCGATGCCATGCCCAACAGCGCACTTTCCGTGAACGCCGGGGAAAAGCAGATACAGACCTGCCGCGATATCGTGATGTGGTGCGCGGCTCTGCTCTGCGGTTACGCTGTCATCGACAGGAGCGGCAGACTTACGGTCATTTCCGCGAAGTACGGCGTTTCGTCCGGAAACAGCTCGGTCATCTCGACCGACAGAGAGATCACGGCCGCCGAGCGCGAGAGCATCTATGTTACCGACACGAGAGCGTACATAAAGTACCTCACCGCGTATGTCGGGAACGACGTTGTGAATTATACGTCGGAGTATGTTTCTTCGGACGAGCAGGCGGCTCCCGCAGCGTATGCGCTCGAGAAAAATCCGCTGCTCGCGGGCTGCTCCGACAGCGTTTGCGATAATGCCAACCGCGCCTGGCTCGCGTACATTGACGCGTTCAAGCAGCGCGGCGTCAGTGCGAGGATATTCGGCGACCCCGCGATAGATCCCGGCGACACGGTGCTTTTCTCCGGCGGGGACGTAGATCAGCGCGCCGGTATCATCGGCGTGGTAACGTCGTATGTGTGGAATTACCGCGGCTATCAGGATATCGAATGTCTCGCGGCGGAATGTATAGGCTCGCTCGTTTCTTCGGGCGGGGAGGGAGCTTCGGGCGGGACGCGCTCGCCGGTGCGCTCGCAGCTCTCGAAGCGTATGGACGCGATATCCGGCGGAGGCGGCGGTGTCGGTGAATATATGGACAACGGGCATACCGCCGAGCGCTTCAACGATTACCGCGAGCATACCTTCAACGAGACAACACAAAAATGGACGGGCGGCAACTGGTCGGATAAGATATACGATCACGTCGAGGGATATGGCAACAAGGTCATTGATACCCGCGGCCGCGTTCATTCCACGTCTTATCCGGGATATAACCACGTTGAGGGCTACGAGAATTATGTCGAGACAACGGACGGCTACGGTCCGTACTGCCACGTTGAGGGCTACCGCAATAAGCTGAAAAACGGCTTTGCGATGCACGTCGGCGGTATGAACAATACGGTCGAGGGCGGCAACAGCGGGCTCGTTCACGGCAGGAACAACACCGTCAAGGGGCTGTTCTGCGGTATCGTATCGGGAGAGTACAACACTGTCGGCACAGCGGAAAACAGCAGTATTTCTCACGTCGGGGTGTTCGGCAACAACTGCGTTATAAATCGAAGTTACTGCGTCGCGATAGGCAGCAGCCTTGATATCGGGCAGTATGAGAGCTATTATCTCGTTGTCGGCGACCACGCCCGCAACGGCGATCACCCGCCTTTCGCGGTTGACGGCAACGGCAATATCAACGGGAGAATGCTGCATCTGACCGACTATGCCTATGCGGCGGGCTTTAATACTACCGGCGCCGACTACGCAGAGTATTTCGAGTGGCTCGACGGCAACCCCGACAATGATGACAGGTGCGGTATGCTCGTTGCGCTCTGCGGCGACAAGCTCGTTCCCGCGCACGGCGACGAGATATTCGGTATCATATCGGCGGCACCGTCCGTGGTCGGCAACGCGTATGAACAGCACTGGCATGGTAAATACGCCCGCGACATCTACGGCAGGATATTGCTTGACGGGAACGGAGAGAAGCTGCTCGCGCCGGGATTTGACAGCGGCAGGGAGTACGTTCCCCGCTCAAAGCGTCCCGAGTGGGCCGCGGTCGGTATGACAGGCCGCCTTGTCATCAACGACGACGGGAGCTGCAAGCCGGGCGGGTATGTTTCCGCAAAGCAAGGGCTGGGAACATCGTGCTTCGGGAATACGGGCGTTCGCGTGCTGCGCAGGATAGATGAAAACCACGTTGAGGTCATGATAAAGTGAGGTGATGATCCCGGTCGGAGCGGCCGGAACTTGCTTCGCAAGACCACATCAAAGCGAAAGGAGAGGCATCCTTACGGGTGCGGGATAAAAATATGGAAGCTATGATACCTTTGACCGGCGAAATGATGATCGGCGCGGCGGCTGTGCTCTCCGCCGGCATTGCAATATTCGGCGCCGTCTTCGCCGTTTATCGCTGGTACCTGAGACAGAACAGGCAGGACGATGAGATAAAGTCGCTCAAGGAAGAACAGACGCTGCTCACATACGGCGTTCTCGCCTGCCTTAAAGGACTTTCCGAGCAGGGCTGCAACGGCCCCGTTTCGGAGGCTATCGGAAAGATAGAGCAGCATCTCAATCAGAGAGCGCATGAATAGACAGGGGGGACGTTTATGTTTTACATCAACGGGACGGATATAAAGATACCCTGCGGGGACAGCGCGGTGATACAGTTCACGCTTACCGCGGACGGCGAGCCTTATATTTTTTCGGAGGGCGAATACGCGCTTCTCACCGTGAGCGATAAGGATTCCGGCGAGACGGTCATCGAAAAGACCGCCGATACGCAGGACGAGGACGGTACCGTGGATTTTGTTTTCACCGCGTCGGACACGTTTATCGCGAAGGGGACTTACTGCTACACGGTGAAGCTGATGAACGGCGGCAGTGTCGATACCGTGCAGGGATTTCCCGCAAAGTCGGCGTTTACCATAGGTTAAGGAGGCGGCTTATGGCAACAGTGAAATGTGAGTGCAGACCGCCGTCGATAAATGTGAATGTCGGCGGTTCGCGCGGCGGGAGTGCCGAAATTTACACGGGGGAATACACCGTAACACCCAAGGCCGGGGAGGCAACGGTGCTGCGAACGAAAAATAAGCTGCTCGCGGAGAACATCACCGTGAGCAGGGTGCCGTTCTATGAGGTCGGCAATCAGAGCGGCGGGAAAACTTTTATTATAGGAGAGGTGCAGGATGTCTGATGTAAGCAAGGTAGTTTTCGGAAATACCGTGGTCATGGATCTTACGGGTGACACCGTGACCGCGGGGACGCTGCTCGGGGGAGTGACCGCGCACGGGAGGGACGGTGAGCGTATCACCGGAACGTGTGCGTTCGATGTTGACAGCTCGGCGGCAAACGCAGCGGTCGGTGAAGTTCTCGCAGGCAGGACTTACGCGGCGGGTGGTATGATAAAGACCGGAACGATGCCGGATAACGGCGCGGTCGCGGGAACGATCTCCGACAAGAACACGCCGTACAGCATACCCGCAGGATTTCACGACGGAAGCGGTACGGTAGCTATTTCCGGGAGCGAGGCGGCGAAGCTCATTCCCGCAAATATCAAAAAGGACGTTACCGTGCTCGGAGTTACCGGAACGCACGAGGGCAGCGCGTCCGTTACCGCACAGGCAAAGAGCGCTGTTCCCGCCGTGTCGGCGCAGACGGTGCTCCCCGACAGCGGGTATGACTATCTTTCGCAGGTCACGGTGGCCGCGATACCGTACGCAGAGGCTCCCAACAGTGCGGGTGGAGTTACGGCGACTATCGGGTAAGGAGGCGGCTTATGGCTATAAGCAAGGTGTGCTTCGGCAATAACACGCTCATCGATCTTACCGCGGACACTGTGACCGCTTCTGCTCTTGCGCAGGGATATACGGCGCATAATGCGGCGGGGCAGCTTATCACGGGTACAGGCTCGGGCGGCGGAGGCGGATATGTGAACATATTTCCAAGTGTTTGTATGATATCCGCTTCAAACGGTGTTACAGTCTTAGCAAACAGCTCGTCGGATAACGTCGGGAGTTTGTCATTGCGCGAGGCGCAGGCGGGCTATGAAGGATTTAATATAGCGCTGCCCGGTCTGACTGTAGGGACAATTTATGCTGTTAATTTCGATTTTCAATATACAGACGCGGAGTGGTTCGCCAATATGCAATACAGGAGCGGTGTAAATGTGTGGGATACCAACTATGCGGCATACACGGATTATACTCATTGGACTGAAAATTTAGACAGAGATCTGAACAAGCATAATCACCGTATCACATTTACGGCGACCGAAACAACGATGTATCTTTCGTTTAATGTATGCGGGCTGGCCGACGGCCGTATTAATTATTTTGAAATTACAGATCTGTTTGTAGAGGAGCTGCAAGGTGAAGATGATGAAGCGTGAGTTTTCAAAGCTCGTCCTCTCGGCGGCGATAGTGACATGGCTTGCGGGAGCGGTTTTCGGCGGCGTGATCACAGCGCTTGAGCATTCCCGGCTCGGGGAGCTTCTCGCGTACATAGGAGCACCCGCAGCGACCGCTTTCGGCTTCTACTACTGGAAAGCCAAGTGTGAGAACGTGATAAAGTACAACAAAAAAGAGCTGGACAAGCTCA
>JAFTAG010000122.1 GCA_017458655.1 Ruminiclostridium sp.
CGAGCTGATGCAGATACCGAAGACCTCCGAAAGCCCCGTATTCGGCTATACGAGCTGGTACAGGCACTATCAGGACATCTGTGAGAAATACATAGCCGACGACCTCGAGGGGATAAAGAGCTGCGGCGTAAAAGCGGACATTTTCCAGATAGACGACGGGTATCAGACCGCTGTGGGCGACTGGCTGAGCACGGATATGTCGAAATTCCCGAACGGAATGAAGGCTGCCGCTGATATGATAAACGAGGCGGGAATGACTCCCGGGCTGTGGCTCGCGCCCTTCGTCTGCGAGGAAAAGTCGGAGCTGTTCCGTGACCACAGGGACTGGCTGCTCACAAGCGAGGACGGCGTTCCCGTAAAGGCAGGCTGCAACTGGAGCGGCGCGTATGCTCTCGACATATACAACGAGGAAGTCCGCGGCTATCTGCGCGAGGTGTTCCGCACCGTGACCGAGGAATGGGGATTCAGGCTGCTGAAGCTCGATTTCCTGTACGCCGCGTGCATACTGCCGCGCAGAGACAAAACGAGAGGCCGCGTGATGTCGGACGGAATGGACTTCCTGCGGGAGATAGCGGGCGGCGCGAAGATACTCGGCTGCGGCGTCCCCATGGCTTCCGCCTTCGGAAAGGTCGATTACTGCCGCGTGGGAGCGGACGTAACTCCCGAATGGGACGGCACGGCGACGATGAAGCTCACCCACCGCGAGCGCCCGAGCAGCCGCAATACCATACTCAACTCGGTGTTCCGCCGTCAGCTGAACGGCCGCGCGTTCATCAACGACCCCGATGTGTTCATGCTCCGCGAAACGGCAAACACTATGACGCGGGAGCAGCGGAGCTGTCTCGCCGGGATAAACGCGCTGTGCGGCGGGGTGCTGTTCACGTCGGATAATATGAATGAGTACGGGGAGGAGCAGCAGGAGCTGCTTGATGAAATGCTGGAGCTCCGCGGCGCCGAGGTGCTTTCCGCAAGGCTCGACGACGACACGCTGACCGTTGCTGCCCACAAAGACGGCAGATATTTTATCAGGGCTTACAGGATCTGAGAAAACGCTTTCGACCGCGAGTCGATATCCGAGGAGATCGCTATGCTTTATCACGCTTCAAAAGAACCGGGGCTGAAATATCTGGAGCCCCGTATATCGACACACGGCAAAGCTTTCGTTTACGCCGTTCGCAGCAGGGTCACCGCGTTCCTGTTCGGGGCGCCGAAGGACGATTTTGACCTGCTGACGGACGAGACCGGCGGCGTTGCGCATATCTATGAATGTTATCCCGATGCCGCGGAAAAGATCTACGGCGGGAAAAAATGCTCCTTATACACCGTCGGCGAAGAGGGGTTTCTACCGGATGTGACCGGGTGGGAGCCTGAGCTTGTATGCGAAAGCGCCGTACCCGTTATCCGGGAAGAATTTATCGCCGATATATTATCGTATCTGGATAATGCGGCCGCCCGGGGCGATTGTGTTATCCACAGATATTCGGACGAACAGGCGTACCGCGCCATGCTTCGCGAGGAGCTTGAGGAAAGGATCGCCGACTTTGGCCTGACCGAGGAGGAAATTAAAAAAGACCCTCGTCTCGCGCATTTCGCGGCAGATCGCGATCTGTCCGGATAACAAATGTGATCACCCATTTAACTCACCATAATGTTCTTATTCGGAATTTTCGGGTCTCGGCACGATTCAGATATGCGGCGAAGCCGCAACCGCAGCTATTCACTATTCACCATTCACTATTCATTATTTCTCCCGGGGATAGTGAAGAGTGAAGAATGAATAGTGAATAGTTGTGGTCGCGCTGCGCGCATAATTTATGGTGAGTTATCCGGAGAAACATAATAACAACAGCCGTGTACGGAGACCCCGTACACGGCTGTTTTGTTCACAGTCCCGCCGACTCGTCCGTCGGGTCGGAAAACCGCTTCACGATACTTATAAGCTCTTCTGTCTCATACGGCTTGGAGATATGCCCGTTCATACCGCTCTCGAGCGACATCATTCTGTCCGCGACGCTCGCGTTCGCGCTCAGCGCGATTATCGGCAGCGCTTCGGCATCGCCGCGTCCGAGTGCCCGTATCGCTTTTGTCGCTTCGTAGCCGTCCATAGTCGGCATCTGGATATCCATCAGCACAAGGTCGTAATACCACTCGCCGCGGCTCTTTACCGCCTCGACCGCGTAGCTGCCGTCCGTCACGGATTCCACGATATATCCGTGCTTTTGCAGGATAGTTTCGGTAAGGATACGGTTTATCTCGATATCCTCGGCGAGCAGTATCCTATGACTCGATGTGTGCATTTCGCGGGCGGGAAGATCATCATATCCCGCGCCCGGCTCATGCCGCTTTGCGATCATGAGCGGCAGACTTACCGTAAATTCCGAGCCTTCGCCCTTTTTGCTCTCAACGGCTATCGAGCCGCCCATAAGATCTATCAGACTTTTGGTTATCGACAGCCCGAGACCCGTGCCGGGATAGCCGGTCTTTGTGGAGGTCTCCTCACGCTCGAAGGGCTGGAACACACGGGCAAGGAATCCCTCGCTCATACCTATGCCGTTGTCCCGTATCTTTATCTCACAGCGCATATATCCGGGCACGGAAGCCTCCCCGGCAGCGGCAGAGACCGTAACGCGCCCGCCGTTCGGGGTAAACTTCACGGCGTTGTCGAGAAGACGCGATATCACCCTGCACAGTCTTATCTCATCGACGTTCACATACTCGTCCGGCAGCTCTGTGTGCAGCTCTACGGTAATGTCCTTTTCCGCAGCACGCGGACGTATCATATCCACCGCCTTTACGACGGGTGCCGCAGGCTTACACTCCACATTCGTTATTTCCGTAAGCCCGTTTTCTATGCTGTTCATTTCGAGCACATCGTCGATAAGCGACATCATATGACGGTTCGAGACATTCACCTTACCGAGATAGTCGGCGAGGAGCACCGGGTCGTCGAGGTTCTGCATCGCGAGCACGGTAAATCCCATTATAGAGTTCATCGGTGTGCGTATGTCGTGAGAGATATTGAACAGGAACGACCTTTTCGCTTTATTGATATGGTGCTCCTTTTCGAGCTCTCTCGCTATCCTCTTGTCGGTCGCGTCGTTTATGAACACATAATAAACGCTGCCGAAGTCCTCGGTATGCGCGAAATGCCCGTAATCATCGACATAGCGTATGCTGCCGTCCTTCCGTATTATGCGGTATTCGACATAATCGTTGTTCCGTCTGCTCGTCGCTATCTGCGACGCTATGGAGGCCTCCACCTCGTCAAGGTCGTCGGGGTGCACCATACCCTTGAAGGTGTTCCCGGTGAGCTGCTCGAACTCCTCCTTACTGCCGCAGCCGAAGATCTCGAGCAGCGACCCGTTGGCAAAGATAAGCTCCTCGTTTTCGTCCGCCTTGTAGATGAAAAACCCGCCCGGCATACGTTCGGCGATCTGCTCGATTATAGGCAGGGTCTGCTGTGTGAGCTGCATATCCGCCGGAAGAAAAGTTTCGTCACTCATGGCATTATGTCTCCTTATATGCCTTTTAATATCTCGGGAATAAGCTCGTAATCAAACCCAAGCGCGGCTTTTTTAAGCTTCCCCACGCGCTCCTTTTCGCTGTCGGGTATCTTATAGCCGTCCAGCGACTTTATGACATACGCCGCGCTGTCATAGTCGAGAGCCTCGGAAAATTCAAGTATCGCTTCGTAAGCGTTTTTCAGCGTTTCTTCATCTATCGCGGGCTTGTCCTCGTCCGTGCTGTCCTCGCCTATCGGCGAGAGCTTCCCGGCCAGCGCCCTGTAATCGGCGAGCAGCTTTCCCATACCGCCGCGCAGTGTGGTCTCATCGCCTTCGTTGCCCGCTTTTTCCAGCGTCTCCGCAAGCGCTCCGAGCTCCTTTGCGCCAATAACGCGGGAGGTGCTTTTGAGCGCGTGTACCTTTACGGTAAGACTGTGCATATCCCCGCCGTTCAGATACCTCTCCATTTCGTCCGCGTTGTCGGCGGCGGTATCGAGGAACGTCCTCACAGTTTCCATATACACATCGGGAGTGCCGCAGTGTCTCAGCCCAGCGGCCACATCTATCTCGCCGATACCGTATATCATCTCGGGTATTACCCCCGCGTCGGCGTCATTTTCGTCCGTATCGGAGGGCTGTATCATATCCTCAGGCAGGTATTTTATCAGCAGGTTTTCGAGCTGCTCGGGGTCGATAGGCTTTGTGAGATGATCGTTGAAGCCCGCGGATATATACACCTCTCTCATACCTGTGAGCGCATTCGCGGTAAGGCATATCACCGGGGTGTCGGCGTTCGGCGAGGAAGCGAGCTCCTTCATTTCCCGGAGCGTTTCTATGCCGTCCTTTATCGGCATCATATGGTCGAGGAATATCATATCGTACTTTCTTCCGGACGCCAGCGCTATGCACTCGTCTCCGCTCTCTGCGGTGTCTATGTTCATTTTTGTGCGCTTGAGAAGGCTCTTGAATACCGTAAGATTTACGGGCGTGTCATCGACCGCGAGTATATGCGCGTCCTGCGCGGTGAATTTTTCGCGGTATGTCTTTCGTTCGGCCACAGAGCGTCTGAACGCCATTTCATAGTCGCCCACCGCTTCACGGCGCACTACCCCCTGCTTTACCGAAAAGCTGAACCGTGAGCCCTTTCCGTATTCGCTCTTTACCCGAAGC
>JAFTAG010000018.1 GCA_017458655.1 Ruminiclostridium sp.
CCTCACATCCAAGGGCTTCAAGATGGCTTCGAAGCAGCCAAAGCCGTATGAGACCTCGTCCTGCAAATGCGTTGCTTTTAGATCCGAGACCGGTGTCATTATCTTACTCGTTAAGCACAAGAAGGATCACGAATAAAATACACCCAAGGCGAAGCCGACGAAAGGATAGCGTGGCTTACGGACAAGTATGACACGCTGTCATTCCGGGCGGCGCAAAAAACAGGCTAAGACCGTAGAAGGACTGCGGATATTGAAAATAGATCAATTTTCAAGAGGAACACCTATAAAGATCACATCTTTCAACCCGAGCGTAGCAACCAAATAATATCGACGACGCTGTAAAGCTGTACGAGGGTCTGGGCTTTAAAGTAAAGCATCACCCTGTTATCGAGGAAAAGAGCTTCGGTAAAGTTGACTGGATAGTTATGGAGAACGAGGACGGTTTCCGTATAGATCTCTCTGCATTCACCGCCGATGTAAAATTCGAAAAAGACGTTATGGGTATCCGTATGAATGTGGATGATTTTGAAGAAGGCGAGAAATTCCTCATCTCCAAGGGCTTCAGGATGGTTTCGCAGCAGGCAAAGATGTTCGAGACAGACTCCAACAAAAGCGCTGCCTATGTATCTCCCTCCGGTGTCATTATCATGCCGGTAAAGCACAAGAAGGGTGTCGGATAATGCTTTGTCGGGTCTTCGTGACCGACTGTATTATATGTTCGTACATAAAAGGGCTTGGTTTCGCGATCAAGTCCTTTTTCATCGAAACGTCCCGAATATGTTTTTGCTGTTGTGAAAGTGTACGAAATTAGCTGTGCGCATTTGTGCAAAGAGTAGAAATAACTGCCTTTTTTTCAAAAAATCGAAAAAAACCGATCATTTCGATAGCGCTGTGACGGACGATGTGATATAATATATATTCGGTGATGCGAAACTTTCGCGTAAAACCGATCGGCTGTGAAAAGGAGACCGGCTATGACGATCAACGAAAAAGACGGAAAGATCACTGTCGCTCTTGATGGCAGGATAGACACTAAGAACGCGCCGCAGACCGAAAAGGAGTTATTTGACGCTGTTGAAGGCAGGACGGGGGATATCGTTATCGACGCGGAAAAGCTCCAATACATATCCAGCGCGGGACTGCGCATGCTTAAGAAGCTCCGCAGTAGCCTTGACAGACCGCTTGCCGTCATCAATGTTTCCCGTGATATTTACGATATATTCGAAACAACGGGCTTTACGGAGCTGCTCGATGTGAAAAGAGCGATGCGCGAGGTGTCGGTCGAGGGCTGTGAGGTCATCGGAAAGGGCTTTTACGGAACGGTTTATCGCATTGACGAGGAAACGATAGTCAAGGTATATGATTCTCCCGACTGTCTGCCTATGATACAGAATGAACAGCGCCTTGCAAAGCTGGCGTTCGTCAAGGGCGTGCCGACAGCGATCTCCTACGATACCGTCAGAGTCGGCGACAGCTACGGCTCGGTGTTTGAGCTGCTGAAGGCAAGGCCGTTCAACGACCTTCTGAAAAGCGATCCGGACAATTTTGACGATATTATGCGAAAATATACGGATTTTCTGAAAACAGTCCACAGTGCCGAAATGGATCCGGGGATCCTGCCAATGGCGAGGGATAAGTTCATTTCATATATCGATGAAATACGCGGATATATTACCGATGAGCAGTATGATCGACTGAAAGTGCTGGTCTCGGGGCTGCCCGACGACCTGCACCTCGTACACGGGGATTTTCACATGAAAAATGTCATGGCGGCGGACAACGAGCCTATGCTGATAGATATGGACACGCTCTCTGTCGGGCAGCCGATATTTGACCTGCAGGCGCTGTATTTGACTTATGTGGCCGTGCCGGAGGACGACCCGGACCCTGTTTCCTCCTTTCACGGGATACCGAATGAATGGTGTGCGCGTATCTGGAAAAATATCATAGAGAATTATTTTGATACAACAGACGAAAAGCGCATTTCCGAAATAAACGACAAGATAAAGCTGATAGCTTCGGTGCGGTTCCTGTATGTTCTCCTCACGACCGATATGAAAAACGGCGAGCTTGGCGAAAAGCGGATAAAGCGCACTCAGGAGCATATTGCGGAGCTGACGGGATCGGTCGCCGATCTTGTTCTGTGACCGGTGTATCGGATAAATCTATTGTTTTAAGGTAGCTGAATATGAGAAATGCAATTGACCTTCCCGGTGTGGGAAATGCCCGCGAGCTCGGCGGTTATGTCATCGGTGACAGAGCAATAAAAAAAGGGGTCCTGCTGCGGACTGCCGGACTTGGCGGCGCTGCTCCCGAGGCGATAAAGAAGCTGCAAAGCGAGTATCGCCTGCAGACGGCGGTCGATCTCCGTATGACAGGTGAACGGGAGAGCATTCCCGACCCGGAGATACCCGGAGCGCGGAATATCCACCTGCCCGTTATCGAAATGACCGATTACAGCGAAGCAGACCCGGAAATGATAGCTCATTTTATGAAGAACGGCGACAGAATGAAGCTGTTTGAGATGTCATACGAGTATGGGATGCTGGGTCCCGGGCTGTACACCCGATTTCTGCTCAACGACAGGGGAAAGAAGGCATACCGGGAGTTTTTCCGCATTCTTCTTGAAAACGACCCCGACAAGGGCGCGGTACTCTGGCACTGCACCGACGGCAAGGACAGAACGGGCTGTGCGGCAATGCTGATACTTGCGGCGCTCGGAGCGAGCCGTGAGATGATGATCGCGGACTATATGCTGACGAACGAATACAGCTCTGCTCAGATCGAGGCTGCCAGACAGAAGACGGCGGCGTACCCGATGCCGCCCGAAAAGCGCGAAGCCCTGCTGTTTATGTGCGGAGCCGTTGTCGAAAGGTATATGGTGAACGCGATAGACACGCTCAAGGAAAGATACGGGAGCGTCGAGGGGTATCTGCGCGAAGAGCTGGATACGGGAAGCGCCGAGCTTGAAGAGCTGAAAAATAAATATCTGGAGGCAGCTGAGTTATGAGTAGGAGTATCAAAAAGGACTATTTGCATCAGATATTGTTCAATGTCGCAATACTTATGTTTTTCGGGATCCTGTTCTTTGTCGGGACTTTTACCGATGAGTTTATATCTCAGACTCTTTTTTCCCCGGGAAATACCGTCGCTTCTGTGATAACTTCGCTGGGACTTATCCCGTATTTTGCCGCACCGATGCTGTTCTGCGGCGCGCTGTATGAAAGAGCGGTACATTCCTCGCAGCAGTCAAAGGCCGTGAAGGTGATACTTTGCGTGTTGTGCGTTCTGACGGCGCTGTTTGTGGGATTTATCGGCGGCGGCTCCCTTGCGGACAAGAACTGCTTCGGAATGTTATTCCCCTCCATTAACAGAAATATCCCCGTGATCCTTATCCTGAGCATCGTTTTCGAATACCCGCTCTTCTTTGTGGGCTATCATTTTGCGAAGAAAACGGAGGATAAGCTGCTCGTACAAAGAATAATAGGACTTTTTGTAATACTGGTGCTTGCGTTTGCTGTTATGCAGGGGCTGAAATATACCTTCAACCGCCCGAGATATCGCACCGTAATGCTGGGATATGACGGCATCGGATTTGTTCCGTGGTACACCCGGTTTGAAGGCGCGGCGGAGTTTTCGGAGCTTTACGGGATAAACGGCGACGAGTTTTTGTCATTCCCGAGCGGTCACAGCATTCTGAGCATTTCGGCGATGTACATACTGCCGTCTTTCTCGTGGATATTCCCGAAGCTGAAAAAACACCAGTTTATGCTGGTCATGACGGGCTTTTTGTTCGGTATTATCATAATGCTGACAAGAGTGATGCTCGGCGCGCATTATCTGAGCGATGTTTCTATGGGCGCGATCATCGGAACGGTGCTGTCGCTTTTATATACGATAATACAGCTGTGCGTTTCCTCAAGGAAGAAAAAGGCCTGACGCCGTACCGCCCGCAGACCCGCCCGGTAACGATATGAGAAAGGCGTCCGGGTCTGCGGCTGCGGCGGGAAAACTTTGCAGTCCCGAAAACTTGACATAAGGGACGAAATGTGATATAATGAAATATAAAGGATCCGCCGGTCGGTCTCTTTGCTCCGAAAGTCGGAATGCCGCCGGAAAAGATATGTGTGGATCCTTTTTCGGTCGGCAAAACACGAAAGCTTCACACAAAAAAACAACGCACACGGCTGCTGCATCACACAACAATAATGGCACCTCTGAAGACCTCTTGCCTGTCATTCGCGCCGCCCTAAAGCCGTCATATTGCACAATTTTTTCTTGACATACGACGGTATGTCTGCGAAAAACTTGTACGATCTGCCGACTGATGCACGAAGCATCAATGTGTCAGCTCAAACGCCGCTGGACGCGGCACCGAAAGGCTGTCACGATCTATTGTCGGCACGCCCGAACGACAATAGGCTTTTAGAGGAGCCCATAACAAAGCGGCTGCCATAACCTGTGCGTCAATGATCATTGGTTGGAGAGAAAACTATTATGGACAAGAATACTGAGATCCTGACACAACGTTTTTCATTAGGTAAGCTGTTCGTTTACGTCTTACCGACTATCTTCGCGATACTGCTCGCATCCGTATATGGTATCGTCGATGGTATTTTCGTATCGAATTTCGGCGGAACAACGGCTTTCGCTGCTATCAACCAGACGTCTCCTATCTTTATGATAGGAGACGTCGGTCGGCTTTATGTTCGGTACCGGCGGAAGCGCTCTGGTCGGCAAGGTCCTCGGAGAAGGTGATACGAAAAAAGCGAACGGACTCTTTTCGTTCCTTGCGTACGTCCTTATTGGCATCGGCGTGACTTTTTCGGTGATCCTCTGGTTCGCTATGGAACCGCTGCTCAACCTGCTCGGCGTAACTGAAACGATGATGCCGCTCTGTATGGCGTACAGCCACGTCATTATCCCCGCGATAACGCTCTTTATGCTCCAGTTCTTTTTCCAGAGCTTTATGGCTACTGCCAAGAAGCCCGGAGTCGGACTTGTCTGCACTATCGCTGCGGGCGTTACCAATGTTATAGGCGACGCTGTTTTTGTAGGTCTTTTATCCGGCGGCGATCCCATAAAGGCAGTACAGGGTGCGGCGTTCGCAACTGCACTGGGTCTTTTCATCGGCGGTGTCGTTCCGCTTATTTACTTAGCCCGCAAAAACACAAGTCTTCTTCGTCTCGGCAAGCCGATCGTCAGCATAAAAGCTGTGCTGAAGACCTGCGGCAACGGTTCCTCCGAGTTTTTCACCAATATTTCCGGCTCCCTCATCAACGTCGTATATAACAGCCTGTTCCTTTATATGCTGGGCGATATAGGCGTTGCGGCGTTCGGTACTGTCGGTTATGTCAACTCGATCTTTACCTCTATCGCTTCCGGCTTTGTGCTTGGCGTTTCCCCGCTGATCTCATACAATTACGGGGCAAAGAATACAGACAATCTGAAGAATCTGTTTAAGAAGAGTATGCTTCTTATCATCATTATCAGCGTTGCCGCTACCGTTCTGATCGAGCTTCTGACGCAGCCGCTGGCGGGTGCGTTCTCTCACGGGGACGAGCTTCTCTTCCAGGTCACGGTCGATGGTCTTGCTATCTTTACATTGTCCTTCCTGTTCAAGGGCGTTCCCACGTTCGGTTCCGGTCTTTTTACGGCATTTAACAACGGATTGATCTCAGGTATCATCTCGATCGTGAGAACTCTCGTGTTCAATCTGGCGACGATCGTTGTCGTTCCCGTCATCTTCTTCCACGCGTTCGGTGCGAGCTATGAGGCCGCATTCTACGGCGTATGGTACTCCATTGTATTTTCCGAATTGCTTGCGACGATCATGACGGTCATATTCCTGATAGCAAAGAAAAAGAAATATCAATATTGATAATAGCGGGTGTACCGGGCGGCAAGGTCGCGTTGTATGAAATGATATGGTAACAGGGGCTGTAATAACTCACTGTCTATAGCACAAGCTCGGGAGACCGATGGGCGCCTCGCTTCCGGATTTGTACAAAACGGTAAAATTTCGGGCTTTTTTTCAAAAATCGAAAAAAGCCTGATTTTTGTAATAGCTCCGTAATGGTCGTTAATGCGTCTGCCCGCAAAAAGTATCGCGACTGTGGAGGTCGCATATTATAGGGCACCTCTAAAAACCTCTTGCCGCCCATTCGCACCGTCCTAAAGCCGTCATATTGCACAAATTTTCCTTGACATACGACAGTATGCCTGCGAAAAATTTGTACAATCTGCCGACTTTATGTCGGCACGCCTGAACGACAATAGGTTTTTAGAGGAGCCC
>JAFTAG010000123.1 GCA_017458655.1 Ruminiclostridium sp.
CCCGCGAACAGGCTGAAAGCGTTCACCTATTCACGCGGCGACGATGTATATAGGCTTGAAAGCTTTACCGGAGTTGAGGGCGTTGACGGCGTTCTGAAATACGTTGAAAGCAACTGCACGGCGGAAGAGTTTGAAAAGCTCACGGACGCACTGACAGCGCACGGCATAAAGCCCGACGCTTTTGAGACTGCCACAGCCTACGCCGATGTGTTCGATATCGTGCAGCTCCCGCACGACCGCGATAAGGAAGAGGGGACTTTCTACCGGATAAGCGACACGGTCATAATCGAGGAGCTCCCGCCGACACAGGGGAAATATCGTTACAATATCTGGGAGTACGATGATACGCATACCGAATTCAGAAAAGCCGTAAAGCAGTTCCGCATAAAACCTTTGGTTGACAATGACTTTAACAAATACTATATCAATTCGATAGAATATATCGCCGAGGGGTATGATCCGAATAACTCTCCCGTTCCAGACGGTTATGAACTGCGGGTGATCGCGGACAAGCAGTATTGGGACGGGATAATGAAGTATGCTGCGCACGAGGATATGAACTACGGCGCTAAGAAGGACAGCTTCGTGCTTGTTGAGGAAAGTGCTGCGATCATCGCCGATTAACGTATCTGTGTTTTGCCGGACAGAACCTTGCGGCGGTCAAAAGCGCGATCCACAGTACCCGCAGACCTCGCTGTCCCCATTCTTTGTCAGCCCCTGTTTATCACGGCAAGCTAACGCAAAACGGACTTGTTTCCGCCGCGTTAGCATTCGCTAACCTTGTATATAATATCACATTTTTGCTTCAAAGTCAATACCGGGAAAGAAAAAAGTCCGATCGTATGATTTGTACACGTTGACCAAATTGCCGCCTGCCGCTTCATAGAATGTTACAAAAAATCGGGATATTGACATTTGGGCGATTTACATTTGACCGTATTTATGGTAGTATTAGAATGTATAGGTATATAATACGAAAGGAGCATATTATGTCAATGACTCAACTTTCCCACACCCAAAATAGGCGTTATAATCCGTTGTTACAGCGATTCGGCAATTGAAATACAATATAGAATTTTAGAGATTTTTAAAATGTGAAGCCCATGAACAAAGGGCATGTTGCCAAGTGGGAAAGTTGAGTCAATGAGTAATACAAAACTGTGGAAACGCCTGCTTGCCGCGTTTCTCGGCGCTGCCATAACGGCGGGGACGATACCCGTCTTTCCCGCCGCAGCCGAAGGACCGCTTGCGGCCGCGGGAGAGGAGAAGATGTCCGATATCCCGGACACGACGCCTACCGACCCGGAGCTCGGAGACGATGTTCTCGTGCTGCCGGCGGAGCTCCCGGAGGATCTTCGGGGAGCATACACCGAGGACGGGAGCGGCGGTGTGTATCTCGTCATGGGAACGGGACAGGCATCGGTCGATGAACGCGGAAAGTACGCGATAACTGTCTATCGTCTCGGCGACATTTCGCAGGAGACCGCGTTCGCCGTGGGCACCGTCGATTATTCCGCGAAATACGGGTGCGACTACCGCATCGCGGACAGCCACTTCACAACGGAGACCTTCGATGTTCCGCAGACACTGGTGGAAATGAGCGCCGACGAAGAGCGGATAAAGCAGACCGAGCAGGACGCAAAGGAGTTTCTGGAGTCCGAACAGGCTGACGGTGACGAGTCCGGAGCGCCGGACGGTGAAGCTCCCGCCGAGCCCGTTTCCGACACGTCCTCCGATAAGGACGAGCACGAAAAGTCTCTTGCCGAGCTGAAATATGAGCAGACCGGCCTCCCGACAAGGGAAACGGCCGAGGACGAGGCGGGCGACGCGCTGCTGGGATTTTCCGAGCTGTTCGCCGGCGAAGGCCCCGTAAACATCGGCGACTGTCTTGACAACTCCTCGCTGACGTATATGAGCTTCGCACCCGGCGAAAAGGTGAAGAGGCTGGTATTTGAAGTGCTTGAAGACAAGGAGTCCGAGGGGCAGGAGGTCATACAGTTTGTGCTCGGCGAGACTGCCGAGGGCGTAATGGAACTCGAACCCAACATCGCCACCGTGGTGATCGAGGACGACGAGTCTGCCGAGCATTCCAAAGTGAGCTTCTCCGCCGAGGAATACAAGGCCGACGGAAATAAGGCCACTGTCACGCTCGAAAGAAAAGAAGCTCTCTATACCTTCGCGATGCTGACGCTTTACATAAAAGACCTGTCCGGCAGCGGTGACAGCGTCCTTAAAGAGGTCACGTTCGAACCGTTCCGTAAAAAGGCCGATATCGTGCTGGACTTCGCTCTCGGAACGGAAGACCGCGAATTTGAGCTTGCCCTGCAGGAGCTCAAAGGCATAGATGAGGGCGCTATAACGAAGGCTTCCCTTATCGCTCCCGGTATATCGGACACATTTTACTCCGCGGCACACGACGAGACCGAGGCTGACGGAGCCGGCGGCAAGAAGTGCGCCGAGGACGGGGACAATATAACGATCGGCGGTCATGAATACGAGCTGAAAAAAGACCCGAATCAGGCAGGTGTGTTCATGATAATGACCAAGACTAACGACACCGTTCTGAACCGCAAGGCTCCCGTTCAGGTGGGCGTTTACTATTCCGCGTCCTCAGACGTTATCAAGAACGCAAAGACCTACGCGTGGGGGGATTCCGCCACCAAGGACATAGAGAAAAGGGCGTATGACTCGGGGAGCGGGTCGTTCCACCTTAAGTGGTATTCAAGAGTCGCGTGGCAAAAAGGCAGCTTAGGTCTGTACTTCGATCTCCCGATGCGCCAATATTTGTCTATCTTCCTTGATTATACCGCGCTATCCGGATTTGACAGCAGCAAGACCAGATTCTGGGTGCACAACGCTCATAACAACACCGCGAGCAACGGCGTCAACAAGGAGCTGTTCACCTACAATCTGAACAATCTGTCGAAAGATAAAGTCGAGCTCGATATCAACCGGCGCACCTTAATGGGTCCGCTCGGAATGACACAGACATCATTTACCAGCAAGTACGGCACGACCGTAGGTTATAAGGATACCGGCAAGGTGCCGGATCAGGGCTCGAATACCACAACATTTTACATCAATGTCGGCAAGGACGCGTTCGGCTGCCTTGAACCCGAGGATCACATCTACGGCGTGGCCTGTATGTTCCAGCGGTTCAGCTTCACCATAGACGAGCCGCAGAAGATGAAATTCAGGACGGCGGAGGGCAACACTGTCAGCGAGCTGCCCTCTCGCGTGGAGCTTGCGGACAAGATCACCCGCTACTACGGCGAAACTCTTTCCGTCAAGAATGAACAGAACGACATCGACATCAAGGTCGCGAAGGGAAGACTTGTCGGCTGGGAGATCTCGCCGCAGGGCGGGACAAAGTTCACGGTCACGACCAAGGAAGCAAGAGAAGGAAAGATCTCATACCTCTCCGGAGACGGTCTTACCTTCACTCTGAACGACATCTCATCGATGCTCTCACCAAACACGGTATTGAGATCAAGTCCGGCGATATGGACGACGCGGGATATAGCCTGCCCGTCTCGATAAAGCCGCTGTTCGATTATATCACCACCACGGTCGAGGTGCTTCCCTCCGAGGGCGGCAGATTTGCGGACACCAAGCTCTCCAAGCCGGGAACGTACACCTTCAATGTCGGCGATACGCTGGATCTCGGAGGTGTTCCGGAGGAGGGGTATTATTACGCGGGCTACTCCCTCACGGAATACACGAACACAGACGATACCGACGTCAGGAGCGACGGCAAGCTGTATCTGTCGCCGACCGTCAAAAAGCTGTCGAACTGCGAGCGGTATGTCCTGTGCCCCGTCTTTACAAAGGAAGACAACCGCATCGAGATAATAGCCGATGAAAACGCCCGGAAGTATTTCGAGCTGCGGGGGCTGTGCTCCGATGCCGAGCTCACCGAAAGCTATCTGAAGGGCAAGAACATACTCAAGATAGTGAACAGGCAGTCCGCGGACGACCCCGCGTACCGCCCCGTTGTCGGCGACGCGTATGAGATAGCCGCTATAAATACCGCCGCGAACGACGGTACTTGGAGGCCGGTATTCACCATTAAGAAGACCGGTCAGAAAATAAACGGGTATGTCGCGGACATCATCGCGGAGAAGTACCCCGCTGATAACGTCATACTTGTCTCCGCCGAGAAGATCGACCCGTCAAAGTACAGCTATTTTGAGTTGAAGAGCTCCGCTGTCTATTCCGGCGCAAAGCTCAGAAACGCCAACGGCGAGAAGACCATCGACCCCGCGGCCGGTATAGCGGTCAAAGTCGGCGGACGCGTAAAGCCCGCCTATGACGCGAGCGGCAACAAGACACAGCTCGTAAGCCGTGCCTCCGCTTTCACGGGAGCCGACGGCAGCTTCGCCGTCACCGGTATCGAGGCTATCCCGGGCGATGTCATTTCCGTGACCTTCGACAACGAGGACAGACAGCAGGTAAAGTATGTTACCGTCCCGGGCGGACTTCCCGCGTCCAAGCGGACATTCGAGGAGCTTGTCCCCAACGACGAAACGAAGAAAATGGAGGTCGTGGTAAGAAAGGATGTCGATACCTATGTGTTCTCGACAGCCCCTATGGGTATGCCTATCATCTCTCCGCGCTCGCCCGAGGCGGCAAAGCTTTACTATTCGTACGAAGCCGACTCCATGCGCGATACTTCGCTGAATACGGTAGAGCTCAGACCCGATGAGCAGATCGTGGTCTATGCGGACATTCTCCCGAAGGGAAATAAGATACGCAGCGTGCATTTCATACTCTACGATAAAAACGGCACCGAGAAGGAGGCCGCCGAGGGCGGCACACAGACAGTTGCTTTACCGCTCGCGGAGGGTGACGGTCACACTTATATGGCGACCTTCAAGGCGATAAATAAGCTGCAGGCGGGAGATACCCTCTATGTGCAGATAGAAAGCGACGACAAGAAGGTCATCACTGTAAACGGCAAGACCGAGAATGTTTACAAAAAGTACCCGAGGCTCAATACCGGTCTCGCGTTCTGCAACATCGTCGCGGCTGCCGAAACGCAGTTTTTCAGGATCGAACCCGACGCGGGCGATTATCTCAAGGATATGCCCTTCATCGGTAAGATCGGCGACGGATTGCTGGCAAGCAGCGGCGGTCTTACATATAAGAAGGAATATCTCGACCCAAGCCACCCGGACACGTCTCCTTTCTATGGAGGAGGGAAATGTAACGAGCACAAAGCTCAATGTCCTTAAAAACGATATCCTGTTCACATGGCTCAGGGATTCGGATAAGCTCAACACAGTCAGCGCGCAGGGCTTGTTTGAAGTACGCGAGAATGATACGCTTTGCAAGTTCGAGCACTTCCTGAACGGCGATATCGACCCCGACACGGAGGATATGTACTATGTAGATCACACGGAAACAGACTTCTCTCCCTCGGAAGACGAGGTGATGAGCCTTTCGCAATATCGGGTCATCGACGGCGCAGACGGCAACGCGTATCTGTTTGCCACAGGTGCCGGCAGAGAGGCCGCAGATAAGGGTATCGGGCTCTGGGGAGCAAGCTATTTCTACGGAAGAAAGTCCTCGGAGGAGGAAGAAGACCTTACAAGAAGAAACGGCCGGGGACAGCTTGTCCAGATAACGCATTACGGAAAGAACATAGACGAGATAGCGGTCGCCGTCGATGAAGGTCATAATACCACCGTGCTCGCGAACCTCTACGAGAGCGGTCTGTCCGACGGCGGCTATGAAGCCAAAAATTACAGGCTGGTCGAGCTGGACTGCAAGCCCGTCACAAGTCTGCTGTTCGGCAGCCATGTCTCATTCTCCGAGGATAATTATTATCCGCTTCCCGAAGCGGAGGCCGAGCTGTGCTTTACGCTCGTGAATGACGGCCTGCTGCCCGCGGAAAACTATATTATCGAGATCGATGAGATACAGAACGGACAGACGATACGGGCTGCCGAGCCCTATATATGGAACGGCAATCCGGACACGATATTCTCCGGAGAAGAGCGGGAGTTCAGAGTAAATGTGACCATACCGGCCTCTCTGAACGATCTGCGGTACAAAGTATCCGTTACCGAAATGGAAAAGGGAGACTCCTCAAAGAAATACAACACCGTTGAGGAGACTATTACGGTCGATGCAAGACCCGACCTCGTGCTTTCCTGCGACCCGTATTTCGTGTCCGGAACAAGGCTTCTGGAGACAGCGGTACTGCTTCATATCAAGGCTCTGGATTACAGCGGCGACGGTATGATAACGGACGAGGAATACGACGACCTGCTGATGTCAATGAGCGACGAGGATCTGGAGCTTCTCTTTGTCCTGATGGACTATATGAAGATCGATACGATAAAGGAACTGATCGAAGCGGATATGCCGGATATAGACGTCTATCGCCGGCACGCGGTCATTCGCCTCATCAACTGCGGAAACGACGATGCGGTGAATGTCGCGGCTAAGGTCAGCTACCTCACCTCCGACGGCAGACAGACCGATGTGCCCGGGAACGCGTCGGTCGATAAGATCGGAACCGCCGATGTCGGGGGACTGATAGTTCCCGTTGGCATCAACGGCGGTAAGGTATTCAACCGGCTCGGCGTTTTTACCTCGGCAGTTGATATTTCCGTTGACGGCGAGATCATCTATGACTCTATGACGCTCAGTACCTATACAACGGAAAATCTTGATCCGAAGGAAAAGAACGGCAGGGATTCGTTCGGCCTTAAAGCAGGTGAAGACTTAAGGCTCGAAATGACCGCATACCCCTTTGACGAACAGAAGGAGCTTATGTATCTGTCCGTTGACC
>JAFTAG010000124.1 GCA_017458655.1 Ruminiclostridium sp.
CTTCAAGTCCGGCATACGCGCAGTGAAGATGCTGCTTAAAAAAGAGCTCCCCGAATAACAGGAGGAAACATAAATGGACAAATATTATATCTGGCTGCTGCTTGCACTCGGAGAAAGTGAGCCCGAGATATCCCGTCTGCTTAGGCAATTCGGCGACCCCGAAAAGGTGTATGACGCGTTCAGGGGGAATATGGCGCTCGTGGGACGGGAGCTTGCCGAAAAAGCCGAAAAAACAAAGCTCGAGGACGCGGAAAAGCTGCTTGAGAGCATACTTGCCGACGGGTACACCCTTATGACCGTAAGCTCTCCGGATTATCCCGAGCACCTTAAAAAGCAGGATAACCCGCCTTGTGTGCTGTTCCTGCAAGGTGAACGGAGCCTCCTGCAGAAAAAGCTCGTGACGGTGGTAGGCTCGCGAGCGGTGACCGATCACACGGCTTCGGTGCTCCCGAAGATAATCTCCGCGATAAACAGCGAATACGCGGTAGTGGGAACGCTCTCCGAGGGCTGCGATCAGCTTACCTGTCTTAACGCGCTCAAATGCGGCATACCCTTTATCGAAGTGCTGCCCTGCGGCTTTTCGGCAACTTACCCGGGCGGCAGCAAGACGCTGCGCAGATTTCTCGTGGACAGCGGCGGGCTCGTTCTGACCGAGTTTTTCCCGAAGGAGCGCGCCATACAGGGCAACTTTATAAAGCGTTCCCGCATTCTGGGCGGCATTTCCTACGTTACGCTCGTTTTGCAGGCCGGCGCGAAAAGCGGTGCTCTCGCCACCGCGGAATATTCCCTCGCTCCGATATTTGTTCCGCCGAATGACATTTTCACGGCAGCATACGCGGGCGCGGTAACAGCCGTCCGCAGCGGCGCAAAGCTGTATATGTCGCCCGGTGACATCGAAAAGGCGTACAGGCGCGGTGTGCTCAAAGAGCAGGACCCGGAGCGTGACGCGGCGCAGAGACCGTCCTTCCGCAAAAAGAACGCTCCCGCAAAGCAGGAGAAAAAGCAGCTTACGGAGCCCGAACAGCCGGAGACTGCCGCGCCCGCAGAAAAATCAGAAGGCGCAGAAAAGCCGGAACAAAGCTTCGAGTCGCCGGAGCACGCCGCAGTCTTTGAGGCGATAGGGAAAAATGCCGCGGGTATCGGCACCGAGGAGCTTATCGGTATAACCGGTATCGACCCCGGGCGGCTGTCCGAGATACTTCTCGACCTCGAGATCGCCGGGAACATCGGCTCCTCTGCAGGGAGATTTAAATTAATTAATAATGAATAATTAATAATTAATAATTGTGGAGTCGCTTCGCGACTTATTTGAATCGTGACGAGATCCGAGAACCTTGTATATAGATTTACAGTAAGTTATTTGGTGATAATTGATATTTTTGACAAGACTTGTCGGGTCGATCCGACGGGTCTTGTTTTTGTTTTGGGTCTTGGAATCTGCTCCTTACGACCGGTCGTTAGCGGCAAAGCTTTCTGCAAACTGTTAATATCTGCCCGCGCCTTATAAAATCAAGTCTTGAAAAGGAACGCACGCTCTAAAGTGTGTCTAATAACTTTTAGATGTGACTATATGGCCGCAGTGCTTGTAAAGTCTGCTGAACGTTGTAAACGGGACTGTCGGGTGCAGCGTCACGCTGCCGCGGAGAGTCCGGAGGGGCCGGCGTTAGACCCCTTTGGCAGGGGTATGGGGGCAGCGCCCCCCATTCTCAAAAATCTTCTTCCTCTCTCTGCACGGTTTTTGAAAAAAATCTGTCAATGCTATTGCTTTTTTGTCGGATATGTGCTATAATGACATTATATTGTATTTGAGGCAAATAGATACATCAATATGCTGTATCTGACGAGGAGGTAAAAATATGCAACTACTGAAAAAAGCTGTCCCGGGGATCGCCGCGCTGGCGATCATGCTTGCGGGAGCTGCGTTCGCGGACAGCCCGACATTCTCGGTAGAGGCCGGCGCGGAATACGAGACCGGGGTCATCACCGATGACAGCGAGAGCTGTGACCTCAGCTCCGCGGAGGACGAGGATGCACTGGGCGGCGGGGCTGCCGGTATGAAAGCGGCGCTCACCGGTTTTACGATAAAGGACGGCGTGCTGAAAAGATACACCGGCAACGGAGGCTATGTGCTTATCCCGGATACCGTCACCGTTATCGGCGCGGGCGCGTTCAAGGATAACTCGAAGGTCACCAAGGTCTATATCCCCGAGACCGTTACCGAGATACAGGAAAACGCGTTCAAGGGCTGCAAGTCTCTCGCAGAGTTTGAAATGCCCGCAAGTGTCCTCACTATCGGCGAGAGAGCGTTCGAGAACTGCGTGGCGCTCAAAAAAGCGGAGATCGGAGCGGGCGTTGTCACGATAGGCGAAAGAGCCTTCTCGGGCTGCACCGCGCTCAAAGAGCTCATTCTGCCGGAAAGCCTTGCGGATATCGGAATGTGTGCGTTCTCGGGCTGCAGTGCTGTCGAGGAGCTCGTTATCCCGTCGGGCGTAAGAAGCATAAGCGCGAGAGCGTTCGAGGACTGCACCGCGCTGAAAGCGCTCGAGCTCGGCAGCGGTATCATCGATATGGGCGAAAACGTGTTTGCGCGCTGCAATATGCTCAAAACCGTTACTTTTGACGACGGTATGACGGTTATCGGCAACGGCGCCTTCTCCGCCTGCGAAAAGCTCGAGGAGGTCGTGATACCGGACAGCGTAACGAGAATAGGCAGCAACGCGTTCGAGGGCTGTTTCTCGCTGAAAAACGCGGAAATCGGAAACGGCGTGACATACATAGGCAGCAACGCGTTCTCGAAGTGCTCGGCGCTGCGTGAGCTGGAGCTCCCGAACAGCGTTGAGACCATAGGCAGCTCGGCGTTCAAATACTGTTCCGGTATAGACGAGCTCGTTATCCCGCCCGATGTTACGGAGATAGGCGACGGCACGTTCAGCGGCTGCTCGTGGCTGAAAAGCGTGACGCTCCCCGACGGCATCGAAAAGATAGGCATAAACGCGTTCAGCGACTGCCCGCTCCTCACGGAGATAGAACTTCCCTCGTCTCTCCAGACCCTCGGAAAGTACGCGTTCAGCGGCTGTATCGGCCTCAAGCGCGCCGAGCTTCCCGACGAAGTGACGGAAATAGGCGCTTACGCGTTCAACGGCTGCAAGAAGATAACCTACATCAGCATTCCCGGCACGATAAAGAAAATAGGCGAATACGCGTTCGTTGACTGCTCCGAGCTCAAGGATATAGACCTCGACGGCACAAGGGCGCTCTGGAACGAAATGACAAAGGCCGCGGGCGGCGACCTCGGCGTTACGAGAAGAACGTCCGTGAACTGTACAGACGGCACGATAAATCCCAGAAAGGTCACAAGCATCAAGGTCAAGACCGCGCCCACGATACGCCTGTATTATGTCAAGCAGACGATAATCCTCGATGGCGGCGTTATCACCGTGACATACAGCAACGGCGATACCGAGGAGCTGGATATGACCGATGAAATGGTCACCGGAAACGTGGATATGACCGAGCCGGGCGAGCACGCCGTCATACTTGAATATCAGTCCTGCGTTACCAATTTCAGGATCGAGGTCAAGGAATATCCGAAGCTCGAAATGGACAACAAGAGCTATGATACCTTCGCGGACGTGTTCAAGGAGATAGGCACCAAGACCGGCACATTCACGATGACGCTCAATGACGATATCGAGCTTACCAAGCTCACGCTCCCTAAGAACGCGGATATCGTGATAAAGGGCAACAGGCACACAATGAAATTTGTGGGAGTAACGACGCTTTCGGCTTCGGCCGCTCTCACGCTTGAAAACGTAAGAATAGAATCCAAGACCAAGAACGGCGCCGACGCGGCGTTCAGTATCAGCAGCACGAACAGCGATGTCACGCTGAACGACCTGCTGTTTACCGGCACCGAGCTCAATGTCAAGGGCGGCACAAAGAACGTGCTCAAGATCGGCGCGAGCGACCCGATAACGGCCATAACCGGTTTTTCGGCAGTGGTATTGTCGGATCACGTCGAGCTCGTAAAGACTCTCACGACCACCAACCTCAGACTCGGTGAGAACAGCGAGCTGCTTATCGACAAGGATGCCGCCGTAACCGTAAAGGGCATTCTCAGAGCGGAGCCCGGAGCTGTCATAGAGCTTGTGAAGGGCTTCAAGCCGATAGTGCTGAGCGGCACCGCGGAGGGCGGGGTAGGCTGTATCTCGCTCGTTTCCGCCGAAACTCTTGAAGACCAGCAGATATTCAAGACAAGGACAGCGGATCTTTCCATTTTCGACATTTCCGGTATAATCCCCGACCCCGAGGACGGAGTGTATGACTACGATTATTATGTGACATCGGACAAGGTGTTCATCAAGGCGTACAATATCCGGCTCACGGTCGATGATGCGGAACCGATCACATTCGCTTACTGGAAAGATATGATAAGCGCGATAACGAAATACAACAACAAGTACGCGGACTACACCGTAGAGCTGCTCGGCAACGTCGATATCGGCGCGGCTCTCACGCTTCCCGCAAAGACAAAGTATGCTTCACTCACGATAGACGGCGGCGCCAACGCGCTTGTATTCACAGGCACGAGCCTGTCGATCACGGGAGATATCACATTCTCCGATGTGATACTTACTCCGATGAAGTCGGACAAATACGCGGCAACGTTCAAATTCACCGTTTCAAAGGGCGCGACACTTACGCTGGATGGCGTTTCGTCCTTCACGCCCTTTACATATAAAGCCGCCACAGGCGGATATATAATAGGTGAGGTAGAAATAATATACAATTAACGATGTCCCGTTGAGTTCGGGTCCCCCTTTGCGAGCTATGCTATCGCAAAGGGGGTCTTTTTTCGCCCGCGGAGCGAGCGGCGAAAAAGCGGCACAGCCGCGGTTAGGCGGCGATAGCCGCGGGAAAATGCGGCGCAAGCCGCAGGGAAGTAGAGCTTTTTTCGCCCGCGGGTAAGTCAGAGTGCTTTTTTTGCAGGTCTCTGCCTGCGGTGCGACCTACTTTCCGCCTGCAGGTGCGGAGAAGTATGGCATTTCGTACCGAGCCGCTAAAGGACCGATGCAGGAGGCATCGAAGGCGGTCTGCCAAAAGCGCGCACGATGCGCGCAACTAAGCGGCCGCCCGTCCGCACGTCGGCCGCCTCTCTTCGAGTCACCGGTTACTACTCAGCTAATGGAAAGCATAGGCTGGTGCCCTCAGAGTAGTCGGCCGCCGGAATTAATGGGGGCAGCTCGCAGTGCGCCGGTTCCCGGCGATTTAATTGATAGTTTACCGGCTGTTATCGACGAGTCTTGCTTTATCGTTGTTCGGGATAGAAAAGACTTGCTTTTTTAGGCGAAATGTAGTATAATAATAAAGCTGTATCTTACAAAAGGCGCAGCAGCTATAAACTTCAGCTGCGAAGCCAATACAGTTTTTTCGAAAGAGTGGGGGAATGGGGGAGAGGAAACCTTTCTTCCAAGAAAGGTTTCCTTTTCCCCATGTGGCTCGCCCAAAGGCGAGACACGTTTCTCGAGCGGCAGCGACTTCTCGAGCTCTCGAGCGGCAGCGGCCTCTCGACCTCTCGAGCGGCAGCGACTTCTCGAGTGCCACTCTCTGCATTGGAGGAACCATGAACATTACAGAAACTATAGCAAAAGAGCTCGGGATACGGGCTGCGCAGGCGGAGGCGGCGGTGGAGCTGCTTGACGCGGGGAACACTATACCGTTTATCGCGCGGTACAGGAAGGAAGCGACCGGTGCGCTGGACGACGTTGTGCTGCGCGAACTGTCGGACAGGCTCACATATCTGCGCAATCTCGAAAAGCGCAAGGAGGAAGTCCGCTCGTCGATAGAGGAGCTCGGCAAGCTTACGGACGACATCGTGAACAGCTTGTCCGAGGCTGCGACTCTGGCCGCGGTCGAGGATATCTACCGCCCGTACAAGCCTAAGAAGAAAACGCGTGCGAGCGTTGCCCGCGAGAAAGGCCTCGAGCCGCTGGCGGAGTTTATCCGCGCGCAGTCCGACGGCGACCCGTATGCGGAAGCCGAAAAGTATATAGACCCCGAAAAGGGCGTTGAGACTGCCGAAGACGCGGTCGCGGGAGCTTCCGACATAATCGCCGAGGATATCTCCGACGACCCCGAGATACGCAAGATACTCGGCGGGCTGTATGACCGCTCGGCTGTCATCACCTCCGTGAAAGCGAACGAGGAGGACGAGACCGACACCGTTTATACCAACTATTACGACTACCGCGAGGCAGTTTCCAAAATACCCACACACCGTATCCTCGCGATAGACCGCGGGGAGCGCGAGGGCGTGCTGAAGGCTTCCGTAGAGGTCGATGCCGACAATATGCTCGCCACCATAAAAAGTCGCTGTGTTACCGCGCGCAACAAGAATGCCGAGCTGGTGACCGCCGCCGCGGCAGACGCCTACAAGCGCCTCATTCACCCGTCTATCGAGCGCCGCGTGAGGAATGACCTTACCGACAAGGCCTGCACCGCCGCGATAAAGGTGTTCGGCGACAACCTCCGTCAGCTCCTGATGCAGCCGCCCGTAAAGGGTATGGTGACAATGGGGCTCGACCCCGCTTACCGCACGGGCTGCAAGATATCGGTCGTTGACGCCACCGGAAAGGTGCTCGACACCGCGGTGGTATATCCCACCCCGCCGCACAGTAAGATCGAGGAATCCAAGCGCAAGCTCACCGCGCTCATAAAGAAGTACGGCGTCACCGCTATCTCGATAGGCAACGGCACCGCGAGCCATGAGAGCGAGGTCTTTGTCGCGGATATGATTCACGAGCTTGACACTCCCGTCAGCTATATGGTCGTGTCTGAGGCGGGTGCCAGCGTGTACTCCGCAAGCAAGCTCGCGCAGGAGGAATTCCCGGACTTTGATGTCACACAGCGCAGCGCCGTGTCTATCGCACGCAGACTGCAGGATCCGCTGTCTGAGCTCGTCAAGATAGAGCCGAAAGCGATAGGCGTCGGGCAGTACCAGCACGATATGCCGCCCGCGCAGCTTTCCGAGGCTCTCGGCGGCGTGGTGGAGGACTGCGTGAACAATGTCGGCGTCGATGTGAATACCGCGTCGGCAGCGCTGCTGTCGTATGTTGCGGGGATAAACTCCGGTATCGCGAAGAACATCATAGCTTACCGCGAGGAGAACGGGCGCTTCACCGAACGCAAGGAGCTCCTCAAGGTCAGCAAGCTCGGCAAGAAGACATTCGAGCAGTGCGCGGGCTTCCTGCGCGTTCCGGACGGCAAGGAGCCGCTCGATAACACCGCGGTGCACCCCGAGAGCTACGCCGCCGCAAGGAAGCTGCTCGAGCTCTGCGGTCTGACCGAGAACGACATTGTCGGGGATAATTCCGGGCTCGTGGGGGAGAAGATAAACAAGAAGGTAAAGGAGCTCGGTATAAAAAAAGCCGCCGAGCAGGCCGGTGTCGGCGATATGACCCTCACCGATATGATAAAGGAGCTTATGAAGCCCGGCCGCGACCCGCGTGACGAGCTTCCCAAGCCGATGCTGCGCACGGACGTTGTGGATATCAACAGCTTGAAAGAGGGTATGGAGCTCAAAGGCACCGTCCGCAATATAACCGACTTCGGCGCGTTCGTGGATATCGGTGTGCATCAGGACGGACTTGTACACATCTCGCAAATGGCGGACAGATACATCAAGCACCCGCTCGATGTGGTGAAGGTCGGCGATATCGTCAATGTGCGCATTCTCGGCATCGACACCAAGAAGAACCGCATTTCCCTCACTATGAAGGGGCTGAACTGATAAAATACAACGCTGTGCCGCAGCAAACGGCTGAAATAAAAAATGAATAGTGAAAAGTGGATAGTTGTGGCGGCGTCTTCGCCGCATATTAAAATATGCGCGCGAAGCGCGCTCCATAATTATTCACTGTTCACTATTCACTATTCACTAAACAAGATCCCCCTTGCCGCATGACAAGGGGGATAGCTTTTCGTTTAAGTATGGGTCATCAATCCCAGTAATCTCTCTCGATGGCGAAGTTGAAGTAACCGCCGTACCATTCGTGCGGCACCTTCATTCTCCATGTGAGGCTGAAATCATCGGGGCAGTAAACGATGCAGGGGCTGACTCTTCCCACAAGCTCGAAAGCGTGGACGCTGATGTCGCTCGGGTTGCCCTCGAAGGTGAGGGTAGTCAGACCGCATTCGCCGAACGCCATATTCTCGATGTGGTCAACGCTCGCGGGGATAAGCGCGTGCGGGAGCGCGTCGCAGTGATAGAAAGCGCACTCGGATATCCTGTTGACCGTGCTCGGGATAGAGACGGAGACGAGATTCTTGCAGTAGCTGAAAGAGTATGTACCGATGCTGGTGATGCCATCTTCGATAACGGCGGCCACTATCTTGTCGGCGTATTTGCGCCACGGAACGGCGAACTCGTTGCCGAAATCGGTCATTTTGCCCTTGCCCTTTATGAACAGGGCGTTCTGTTCCTCATCGAAGAACCATTCGCAGTTATCGCCGGCTTTATAGGGGTTTATCGTTGTGGAATGCTGTGTGGGGAATTTTACGATATACAGAGCGGAGGCCGTTGCGGTGAGCGCCGCGGTCAGAGCAGCCGCGGTAAGCAAAGCTGCCGCAGCCTTAAAAAGCTTCTTCATAATATATCATCCTTTCCGGTATGAACGGTTGTCTTGCCTGCAAGCGCCCGAAAAAGCATACCGAGGGCGCTTAAATATATTATAGCATATTAGCGCGAGCATTAACAACCGCATTTTTTAACGATTTTTCCGCGGCTTTTTTAGGCACTATCCACAATTTTTGCCTGTTTTATCGCGATCCGAGGGCTTTTGTGCGGTATTTGCCTTAAACTCCCAGCGCTTTCAGCTCTCCGGAGCTCAGCTTTTCCCGGAGCGTCTCTATGGGTATCGGCTTGCTGAAAAGGTAGCCCTGCAGCAGGTCGCAGCCGATATTTTTGAGGAATTCGCGCTGCACCTCAGTTTCGACGCCCTCCGTGAGCGATACCATATTGAGCTGACGGGAGAGGGACACGATGTTTTCGAGTATCGGCTCGGATTTTCTGTTGTCGGGATATCCGCGCAGGAACTGCATATCTATCTTAAGCACGTCGAACTGGTAATCCTTCAGCACGTTGAGCGATGAATAGCCGCTGCCGAAATCGTCGAGCCACACCTTGAAGCCGAGCGAACGCAGCTTGCTCACGGAGCTTGAAAGCAGGTCGCTTTTGCCGGTGAGAGCGCTCTCCGTGACCTCCACGTCGATGTATTTCTTTTCGAGGTGATATTTGTCGAGCGTCTCGCAGAGTATGCCCACGATGTCGCAGAGCTCGAAATCGAGGCGTGACAGGTTTATCGAAACGGGTATGCAGCTGCCGTGCTCGTCCAGCGACCTGCGGCAGTCCATACAAACCTGCTCGATTATGCAGCGGTCGAGCTTATGTATCTGATGATGCTCCTCGAGGACCTCGATGAACACGCCGGGGTTGAGCATACCGTGCTCGGGGTCGATCCACCTTGCGAGCGCCTCGAGGTCTCTCACGCAGCCGTCTTCCGACGATATGATAGGCTGATAAAATACCTTGATGTGGCCGTTTTCTATCGCGCTGTCGATGTTGTTGACGATGTAATTCCTCAGGCGGTATTTATCCTCAAGCTGCTTGTCGTACAGTCTGTAGTTGAGGTTGTAGTGCTTCTTTATGCTGCTGCACGCGAAACGCGCTCTGTCGCAGGCGAGACTCGGGTCGGATTCGCCCGCCTCGGGGCGGTAAGCGCCGCATTTGAGCTGGAGCTGTACATCTCCCTGATCCTTCTTTATTTCCGCCGATATCTTCGCGATCATCGGGGAGATATCCTCGTTTCGGGTGAGAACGACGAAATGGTCGTCCGAGAAGCGCGACACGAGCGAGCCTTTGAACTGCTCGTCGAACATCTTCGCTGCCTTTATCAGCAGCTCGTTGCCCTTTTTAAAGCCGTAGGTCTCGTTGTAGGACTTGAAATTCTCGATATCGAAGAACAGGAACAGTATGTTCTCCTTGTCGGTGGTGACGTAGTTCATCAGCTTTTCGGCCTCGCTTCGGAAATACACCATATTGTGTATGCCGGTAAGCTCGTCCTCCACCGATATCTTGCTCAGATGCTCGTTCACGCTGACAAGGTTCTCGGCCTTGTACGCCTGCTGGCTTATCCTGTTGTAGTTGCTGAAGCTGCAGCAGATCGTCGCTATCCACATAATGAATATGTTTATCTGCGTGGCGGCGGTCGCTCCCGTTATCCCGGTCGTAGCGACGGTGGTGGCATTCATACAGATATACAGTATCAGATACGAGCCGGAGACGAGCACAAGGCTGACCACCGGCGGCCAGGTGAGCAGGCAGGCTCCGAACAGCTCCATTGTAAGGAAGGTGAACACCTGCTCGCCTTTGCTGTAGTCGGAGACCGATATCTGCACGCCGAAATACAGCGTTATCAGCACCAGCGCCCACATAAGCACATATCCAAGCCATTTACGGCATTTCCTGCCGGTGAGATAGCGTATATCGTATATCAGCATAAGAGCGCCCGAGGTGAGCAGCAGCCCGTAATCGAGATAGTGAGAGATGTAGTATTCAGTAGTGCGGATATCTATCCCCGAGAGCTGTCTTGACAGCAGACGTATTATCATCCACGACTCGAGCAGGATTATCAGCACGCACATATATACGCTTGCGCGGATATTCGCGGCGAAGAAGAAATCGCGGACGAACGGGGTCTTACGCTCAAGCCCCGACCATTTCAGAAATTTTTCCTTCATAAAAAGCTCTCCCCTCACGCGGTCATATTACTTTCCATTATATATTTTATCACATTTGTGCATTGTTGTCAATATTTCTCATCTTTGAAGCGAGTTTGCCGCCGGTATTGACATTTGCTTTGAGGTAAATTATAATGTATTGTAGCGGATATTTAAAGCGGAACTGGAGGTGCGCTGCTTGTGAATACCCCGATACACGATTTTTTGGAAAAATACGCCGGGAGCGGCACCGTGCGGCTGCATATGCCGGGCGGGAAAGGGCTCGAATACCCGTTTGACATAACCGAGACAGACGGCGCGGACGAGCTTTACGACTGCACCGGTATCATCGCCGAAAGCGAGCGCGATACCGCCGCTCTGTACGGCGCGGGCGCAACGTGCTATTCCTGCGGGGGCTCCACGTTATCGATACAGGCAATGCTCGCAGCGGCGCTCTCGATAACCGGAAAGCACCGTATAGCCGCGGGTCGGTATTCCCACAAAAGCCTCGTCTCCGCGGCCGTGCTGCTCGGCTTTGACATCGACTGGATATACCCCGGGGAGTTCCTCGGCGCGGATATCTCTCCCGACGCCGTGAGAGCCGCGATAGGCGCGGACACCGCCGCTGTGTTCGTGAACTCGGTGGATTATCTCGGCGGGCAGTCGGACATCGCCGCGATATCGGCGGTCTGCCGTGAGCAAGGGGTGCTGCTGCTCGCGGACAACGCTCACGGCGCGTACAAGGTGTTCACCGGAGACCACCCGCTTACCCTCGGCGCGGATATGACCGCCGACAGCGCGCACAAGACGCTCCCCGCGCTCACCGGAGCGTCGTACCTGCATCTCGCCGACAAGTCGCATTACAAAGCGGCAAAGGCGGCGATGTCGCTGTTCGGGAGCTCCAGCCCCTCGTATCTCATTCTCGACAGCCTCGACCTTTGCGCAAGGTATATCGCGGAGCGGCGGGACGAGGCGCTGCGCACCGTAGAGCGTGTGCGGGAGCTGAAACGCGCTCTTTCCGTGGACGGCGTGACGATGAAGCCGAGCGACGATATGCGCATAACGCTCGACGCGTTCGGAATGGGGCATACGGGCCGTGAGCTCGCGCGGGAAATTCGGCTTCGCGGCGCGGAGCCCGAAATGTGCGGCGAAAGATACGTCGTGCTGCTGTTCTCGACCGTTCAGCCGGAGCGCGATCTTGAGACCGTTTATGATATCCTGCGTAAGATACCGCGGCACGCCCCGCTGCACGGCTCGGCCGTAAAGGTGATAAAGCCGGAGAAGGTGCTCTCACCCCGCGAGGCGTTCTTCTCCCGCAGGGAGACCATACCCGTCGGAGCTTCCGCCGGCCGTATCTGCGCCGGGATAACCTCGCCCTGTCCGCCCTGTGTGCCGGTGGTAATGCCGGGCGAACGTATATCGGAAGAACTCGCCGAAATGCTGACGGGGCGATATAACGTCACGAATATCGGCGTTACGATCTGACTGTTATCCCCCGCCGCAGGCGGTGGTGACAACAAATCACACTAAACTGCCTACAGTACAGAAAAATAATAAAAAAGCCTTGCAAATCGCGGTTTTTTGTAATATAATATATAGTGTGGGTGTTTCCCGCAAATAACGATCAAGAAACGAGCAAAATGAAAAAAGCCTTAAAATATATATCCGACTACTGGAAGGATCTCGACAAGGCGCTGCTGCTGCTGTGCGTGATGATAAGCGCGTTCAGCGTGTTCCTGCTCTATACGCTCAACTCGAACGGCATAAGCGGACAGGTCACCTCCCGTCAGTGGAAAATCAACGCGATAGCCGCGGCTATCGGCATTGTTCTGGCATTGCTGATCGCCGCGATAGACTATAAGACCATATCGAAGATATGGTTCATCTACGCGCCCATGACCCTGATACTCGTGCTGCTGCTGTTCACTCCGCTCGGACGGGGCGTTGAGGGCGCGGACGACATCGGCTGGCTCAACCTCGGGTTCATACAGTTCCAGCCGTCGGAATTGCTGAAGATCACCTTTATAATGACATTCGCGACACATCTTGCAAAAGTCGGCACCCGTCTCAACGAGCCGCTCAATATGCTGCTGCTGTGTCTGCACGGCGCCGTTCCCGCCTTCATCATAATGAAGCAGGGCGACGACGGCTCCGCGCTCGTGTTCATCTCCATATTCGTGACTATGCTGTTCGCGGCGGGCATTTCCTGGAAGTATATGCTCCTTGCGGTCGTAGCGGTTCCCGCTGTGGTTTATTTCGCGTGGACGAATCTTATGCAGCCGTATCAGATCAAGCGCATACAGATACTCTGGGACACCGAGATGCAGCAGGAGGAGATGCTCGGTATTTATATGCAGCAGTACCTCGGGAAGAAGGCTCTCGGCTCGGGCGGGCTTACCGGGCTCGGACTGTTCGGGAGCGACAAGTACACCTATGTTCCCGAAATGGACACCGACTTTATCTTCGCCTATATCGGCATGGTGCTGGGATTTATCGGCTGCATCGTCACCGTGATACTGCTTGCGGCGCTGTGTCTGAAATTTCTCTCCGTGGCATCGTCCGCGAAGGATAATCTCGGACGGCTCATCTGCATAGGCGTGTTCGCGATATACTTCTCGCATTCCGTAATAAACATCGGTATGGATCTCGGCGTACTGCCCGTCATAGGCATTCCGCTGCCGCTGATAAGTGCGGGCGGCACGTCGGTGATATCGCTGTACGCGGGCGTCGGACTGGTGATGTCCGTCTATTCCCACCGCCACAAAGAGGAGCATATGTTCTACACCGAAAAATACGATTAAGACCCTGTCTTCCCGCCGGAGGCGGGTAAGACAAAAAATATAAATCCCGGAGGAAAAGGCTATGGCAGGCAAAACACAGACCGCAGGCATCGAGGAGCTTTACAGAAAGGAAACGATAGACGCGCAGAAGGCGCGCTACCGCAAGCTCACGGAGGGCTACAAGAGCTACTTCGCGTGCGAAGGGGAGGGGATACGGTACTTTTCGGCTCCCGGGCGCACGGAGGTCGGCGGCAATCATACCGACCACAACAACGGAAAGGTGCTCGCGGCGAGCGTCGATTTCGACATAATCGCGGCCGCGGAGCCTATCGACGAGCCTGTTGTGATAATAAAGTCCGAGGGTCACGACGAATGCCGGATAGACCTCGGCGAGCTTTCTCCGTCCGAGGCCGAGAAGCTCACCGCGACCGCGATACTGCGCGGCGTGTCAAAGGGCTTTGATGACCGCGGCTTCAAGACGGGCGGCTTCCGGGCATACACGATGTCAAATGTCGCCAAAGGCTCGGGACTCGCGTCCTCCGCGGCGTTCGAGGTGCTTATCGGAACGATCTACTCCTTCCTGTACAACGGCGGCGGCATCGACCCCATAAAGATAGCGCAGATAGGGCAGTTCGCGGAAAACAACTATTTCGGCAAGCCCAGCGGCATTATGGGACAAATGGCCTCATCGGTCGGCGGCTTTGTGGCGATCGACCTGAAGGATATAGAAAGTCCGATAATCGAGCACGTCAACGTGGATTTTGACAGCTTCGGCCACGCTCTCTGCATCATCGACACCAATGACGACCATATCGACTTTGCCGCGGATTACGCGTCTATCCCCGATGAAATGCACGCGATAGCGGAATATTTCTCGGTGAAGAACCTCCGACAGCTTGTAAAATACGATATCCTGCTGAACATAAACCTGCTCCGCGAGAAATTCGGCGACCGCGCCGTGCTTCGCGCCATACATTTCTTTGAGGAGAACAAGCGCGTCGATAAGCTTGTCAACGCCCTCAAACGCAACGATTTCCAAGCCTTCCTCGACTCGATAAACGAGAGCGGCAACTCGTCCTACAAGTACCTGCAGAATGTTTATTCCTGCTCCGATGTCAGTCACCAGGGCTTGAGCGTCGGCCTCAATATCGCCGAATACGCCCTCGAGCGCAAGGGTGCTTCCCGCGTCCACGGAGGCGGCTTCGCAGGCACTATTCAGGCGTTCGTCCCGTTCGAGATGCTCAAAGAGTTTAAAATGGAGCTCGAAAAAGTCTTCGGCCCCGGCTCCTGCCACGTCATGAAGATCCGCCGCGTAGGCGGCTGCGAGGTGCTCGCGGAGAGTCTGTGAGAGGCACAGACAGTCGCTTACGCTCGAGACTGGGGAAAGAGGAAACCTTTTCTGAAGAAAAGGTTATCCTCTCTCCCCAGACCCCTCTCTCTTTCCAAAAAACTTTAATCGTTTCACGCTAAGAGAATAGCTTTGTTTTCCTATCGGCAGTTTGTGTGGAATTCGCACAAGACACTGCAATAAGCGCAAATAAGCACAACCGAACATAAAACAAAAGCACTGTACAGTTCTGCACAGTGCTGTTTTAATTAGCTGTATCTTGTAACAGGAGCAGTCACTCTCGAGTCTGACTGCGGAGCCAGCAAAGTTTTTTGGAAAGAGAGGGGGCTTGGCGGAGAGAAAACCTTTCTTACAAGAAAGGTTTTCTTTCCCCCAAATCGCGTCAGCGATTCTCTCAAGCGTAAGCGACCCTTCTCTCGAGCGATAGCGACCTCTGTGCTCTTATCCGAATATAGCTGCTAATGCGCCGGCGGCTACTGCTGAGCCGATAACGCCGGCGACGTTGGGACCCATGGCGTGCATGAGGAGAAAGTTAGAGGGATCCTCTTCCTGGCCGACCTTCTGCGAAACGCGGGCTGCCATAGGAACGGCGGAGACGCCCGCGGAGCCGATGAGCGGGTTGAGCTTGCCGCCCATGAGCTTGTTCATAAGCTTGGCGAGAAGCACGCCGCAGGCTGTACCTACGCAGAACGCGACGAGACCGAGCACCACTATCATTATCGTGCGAATGCTGAGGAAGTTTGCGGCGGTAGCTGTCGCGCCGACGGTGGTTCCGAGCATTATAACGATTATGTTCATCAGTTCGTTGGAGGCTGTCTTGACGAGTCTGTCAACAACGCCGCTTTCCTTGAACAGGTTACCGAGCATGAGCATACCTACGAGGGGCGCTGCGGACGGCACTATGAACGCCACTATGACCGTTACCGCTATCGGGAAGATTATCTTCTCGGTCTTGGAAACCGGGCGGAGCATTGCCATTTTTATCTTGCGCTCCTTGTGAGTGGTGAGTGCTTTCATTATCGGAGGCTGGATAACGGGGACGAGTGCCATATACGAGTATGCCGCGACCGCTATCGAGCCGAGCAGCTCCGGAGCGAGCTTGTTGGTGAGCCATATCGCCGTAGGGCCGTCAGCGCCGCCGATGATACCGATAGACGCCGCCTGCGCGAGCGAGAAGTCAACTATTCCAGTAGCGGACAGAGCACACGCGCCGAGGAAGGTGAAGAAGATACCGCCCTGAGCGGCAGCTCCCAGCAGGAAGCTCTTGGGGTTCGCGATAAGGGGGCCGAAGTCGGTCATACAGCCGATGCCGAGGAAGATAAGGGGCGGGAAGACACCGAGCTTTACGCCGAGGTAAAGTATATCGAGAACGCCGCCCTGATGCAGGACTTCACCGAAGTTTATCTCGGAGACGAAGAACAGCTCGGGGTGGAAAAGCTCGCCGCCCGGTATATTGGTGAGCGCCATACCGAACGCGATAGGGAGCATCAGCATAGGCTCATACTGCTTGACTATCGCGAGATACATCAGAAAGAACGAGATAAGGAGCATAAGTCCCTGCTGCCACGTTATGTTGCAGAACGCGGACTGCCGCCAGAGCTCGGATACCGTATCGAGAAACGTGTCTATAACGGGAATGCCCGTTGCCGCAAGAATTCCGGTCATTGCTTATCTCCCCCTTCCTCAGTTTATAAAGCCGCGCGTGTTGTCGGCTATACCTGCGCTGCTCCAGCCGGAACGGCGGGTCTTTGTACGCTTTACGCTCGCTATGCGGTACTGCTTGCCCTCGGCCTCGCCGTAAGCGGCGATAGCTGCGGCTATGACCGCGATTATCTCGGCGTCGTCCTCTTCCTCGTACTCCTCCTCACCGGACTCGGGAGCGTCGGGGACGACGGGAGCGGAAGGCGCCGAATTCTGAAGGCGGGAGGACTTCATCTCGTTGTTCAGCAGCTTGCGGGCTTCCTTTTTGTCACGGCTCTCGTTTATCGACTTGAAGATCTTTCCGAAGATCGTCAGGAAGATTATCAGGATAACAAGTATCAGGAAGACCACCACCATGCCTGTGATGACCGTTGACCAGATCATGCTCCAGTCGAGAGCGTTTTCCGCGGAGGTCTGCTCCGCCGCAGCGACGATACCGCCAAATAATCGACTCATTTTCATACCCCTCTTTACATTGAGCGGAAAGTCCGCCTTACCGGACATTCCGCGGATATTCCAAAATCTATTCTATTATACTACAATACGGGAAAAATTTCAAGGGGTTTTTGAAAATTTAGACATCTTGTGAAAATTTTATGTAATTTTCGGCTCGCCTATTGAAAAAAGATCGGTTTTATGTTATTATATAATATGTGTTTTTGTAAATCGGTATCTGCAACTTAAGAAGATTTCTGGTTCTGTTATTTCGCTTAAGTTGTGAACTGTGTTTTGTAAATCGCTCCGTTTTGAGGTGATTTTTGATGAAGATCAGGAAAATAAGCGCGGCCGCAGTGCTCGCCGCGTCAATGCTGCTGTCGGGGTGCTATTTCTTCCCCGACGAGGAACAGCTTCTCGACCCGCCTACGATAGCGCCCGACGAGGTGGCGTATTCGACGTTCACGGCGCGTCATAAGACGATCGAGAGCACGGTGAACGTCACCGGCTATGTCAAGTCCCGCACCGAGGCAGAGTGCTATTTCACGGCATATACGGGCAGGATAAAGAACGTGTATGTCCATGCGGGCGACTTTGTGACCGAGGGCGACCTGATAGCCGAGATGAACGTCGGAGAGCTGGAGTACGAGCTTGAGATACAGGATCTCACCGTTCAGGCGGCGCAGCTCAGATACCGCTCGACAGGCTCGGAAGCCGACCGCCTCGACCTCGAGATAGCGAAAAGCACGCTCGAAATGTACAAGGCGCAGTACGAGGGCGCGAAGATATACGCCCCGATAAGCGGGCAGGTGTCCTACGTCTTCAAGATAGATCCCGGCACCGAGTTCGACCCGTATAAGGTCATAGCGCGCATAGTCGATCCCGACGACCTGTACGTCGCGGCAAGCTTTGACGGCAGCGACAGGGAGTTTGAGAAGGGCGACGCGGTGACGGTCACTGTTGACGGGGACGTGTATGACTGCAAGGTGACATACACCCCGAAGGACGCGAAAGCCGACGGCGCGGACGACAAGAAGGCTCTGTACGCGGATTTCGTCTCGAAGAAGCCCACTTTTGCGTATCTCGGCTCGCTCGCGGAGCTCCGCAAGGTGAAGGAGGTCTCCGAGAACGCGGTGGTCATACCGAAAAACCTTGTAAAGACCGACGGCGACCGCACCTATGTGCAGGTGTTCGAGAACGGCGAGAAGCAGGACAGAGACGTCGTGACGGGCATTTCCAACGCCACGGAGATCGAGATAGTCAGCGGTGTCGAAGCCGGAGAAGCAGTGATAATACGCTGACATATAAACCGTCTTTCCCCGTCGGAGGCAAGGAAAGACGAAAAGACGCTCCGCCTTCGGAGGAGCGGTAAATAACCTTTTGGAGAGAACGTTTGTTTACACTATTATTCAGGAAAATGCGCAAGACCAAGTGGATGGTGCTGTGCCTTTTCATAGGATTTCTAATGGCTGCGGGTATGATGAGCTCCGTGCCTATATATATGGACGCTTCCCTGCAGAGAATGCTGATAAAGGATATGGAGTCCTATCAGCTCTCGACGGGCGAGTTCCCGGGAATCTACGCCGCCGAGCGCACCTTCGCCGACGCGGTGAGCACCGCCGAGCGCGTAAAGGTGATAAACGAGCTGCCCGTCACGGTGAAGGAGCGCGCGGAGTATCTGCCCATACCGGTCGGGAGCTCCAAGACCATAGTATATGACAATATGCTCTATATCGAGCTCGGCAGCGCCCACGGGACCTCCTCCAAGCGCGTCAAGCTCACCGCCATGACCGATATCGGCAGTCACATAAATATCACAAAGGGCGAGATGTTCCGCGAGGGCAGCGATGCCGGGAACGGCGTGTTCGAGGCGATAGCCGCGGAGCCCGCACTTAAAGACCTCGGCATCACGGTCGGGGAGACTTACACCGTTACCGGGATAAATACCGGCGAGGGCGAGATGAAACTGCACGTCACGGGCTCCTTCGAGCCGTCCGACCCGAACGACATCTACTGGTCGGAGAAGGTGACATCGTATTCTGCGGCACTCATCATCGACTACGGGTGCTTCCTTGACAAGCTCACCGCGGGCGGCTATATAAAGCCCGTCGATGTCGCCGTGCGCTATGCGCTCGATTACGGAAAAATGGATATGAACGACCTCGGGTTCGCGGTAACGGCTATCGAGGAGGACAAGGAGTTCTTCCCGACGCTCGGCTGCACGTTCTCCATGGGCGTTCTGAGTATATGGAAAAACTACGCTGCCGAGGCCGAGAAGCTCACCGGCATACTGTGGGTATTGCAGATACCGACAATGGTGATGCTCGCGTTCTATTTATTTATGGTATCGCGTCTGAATGTCGAGCAGGAAAAGAACGAGATAGCCGTGTTCAAGAGCAGGGGCGCAAGCTCATTGCAGATATTCGGCATCTACGCGCTCGAAGCGGGCATCCTCGGTGTGGCAACGCTTGTCTGCGCGCCGTTCCTCGGGCTGCTTATGTGCAGGTTCCTCGGCGTATCGGACGGCTTCCTCGAATTTGTCAACAGAACGGGCATTTCCGCGAAGATAACGCCAGGTGCGGTGCTGTATGCGCTGCTCGCGGTGGTTATGTTCTTTGCCGCGACGATGATACCGATAATCCCCGCATCGAAGCTGTCTATCGTGCAGTATAAGCAGAGTAAAACAAAGGTAGTGCGTATGTCGCTCTGGGAAAAGACCGGCATTGACTTTCTGCTTATCGCGGCGGGCATCGTGTTCTACATCATCTATACCGCCAACGAGGAAACGGCCGATACCGGCAAGGGCGAGATAAACCCGCTGTTCTTCGTGTTCGCGACCTGCCTTATCTTCGGTCTCGGTCTGCTGTTCATACGCATTTACCCGTATCTGCTGAACCTTATATATCTGATATTCAAGCCGCTCTGGACGCCTGCGCAGTATATGGCGATAACAACGGTGTGCCGTTCGCAGGGCGGCAGAGAGCGCTTTCTTATGCTGTTCCTTGTGGTCACGTTCTCGCTGGGGATATTCTCCGCGAATACAGCGCGGACGATAAATGACCAGAAAGAGGATATGATCTATTACGACAACGGCGCGGACATCGTGCTGACCGAGTATTGGCAGGAGGCTACCTCCGCCGACGGGACTTCCACCGCGCTCGGCTATATCGAGCGGGATTTTGAGCGCTTTGAACAGCTCGCCGGCGTCGAGACCGCCACAAAAGTGCTCGTCAACAAGAAAGCCAAACTCATTGACGGCAAAAAGACAGAAGAGGGCGTCACGCTCATGGCGATAGAGCCGTATAAGTTCTCGCAGACCGCGTGGTTCAGAAACGACCTGCTCCCCGTCCACTGGTACAACTATGTGAAGGCGCTGCAAGAATGCCCCTCCGGCGTGATAATCTCCCGTCCGCTTGCCGACAAGTACGAGGTGAGCCTCGGCGACGCCGTTGAGCTCAAATGGTCGGCAAATCAGAAGATAAGCGCCCCCGTGCTGGCGGTGGTGGATTACTGGCCGGGAATAAACCCGAATGTGACATCAGCGCCCGTTAAGAATTCCAAAAACAAAAATTCCGACGGCGAGGAAGAAGAGACCGAGACGGTGATGAACTATGCGGTCAACTGCTTTGCGATAATGAATTACAACTACACGAGCACGGTCACGGATATCGAGCCGTATGAGGTGTGGATAAAGCTGAAAGACGGTGCGTCGAGCAGGGCGCTGTATGACGATATCAAGGCGAAACATATCCCCGTTGAGAGCATCAAGGATTCCTCGCAGCAGCTGATAACGATAAAGAACCAGCCGCAGCTCCAGGGAATGAACGGCGCTCTGACGCTAAGCTTCGTGGTCATTATGATAATGACGATGATCGGCTTCCTGATATACTGGATATTATCGATACGCAGCAGAACGCTCCAGTTCGGCATTCTCCGCGCAATGGGCATAACCTTCCGCGAGATAATCGGCATGATAGCCTATGAACAGCTGCTCGTCTCGGGCGTTTCGCTCGCTATGTCGTTCATCATCGGCGGTATTGCAAGCGATGTGTTCGTGCCGCTGTTCCGTTCGATGTATTCCGCGGCGGAGCAGGTACCGCCGTTCCGTGTGGCGGCCGCCCAGAGCGACTATATAAAGATGTATGTGATAATAGTAATTATGCTTGGCGGAGGGTTCGCGATACTCGGCGCGCTCATACGAAAGATCAATATAAACAAGGCGCTCAAACTCGGTGAGGATTGAGAAGGAGAAAGCCGCCCGCGCTCTCGATTCGGACTTCCGACCCGGTTTCTCCGGAGGCTAAGGGAACGGAAGCAGATCATATATATCGGAAAGGTTTGTGGAAAGAATGGGACTGAGATTTCATAAAAGTATAAATATATGCAAGGGCGTGAAGCTCAATGTCAGCAAGTC
>JAFTAG010000019.1 GCA_017458655.1 Ruminiclostridium sp.
TCCTTGTTGTTTTCGACCGATTTTTTTATGTATCTTTTCCTCTTCTGCGAAGGATCACACGATATCCTTTCTCTTTTCCTTGATATACTCTTTTACGATCTCGTCTATCTTACCGGTGATGAGCTTATTCACAGTCTTATAGCTCGGAATATCGGCAACATTCGATTCGACCTGCGCCGACTCACAGTAGCTTCTGATGGCGTTTCCGAATATAGCGTCGAACTTGCTGCTCATTTCCTTAAGTGCCTCCTGAACAGCGGGCGTAGTTTCTTCCAGCGCAGCCTTGAATCCTTCGGGATCCTTCATTACTTTTTCTTCGATAGTCATGGTTTTCTTCCTTTCTCACCGTACAACAGGGGCAAAAAATTTATTTGCAGTTGCTTTTTCTGCTTTTTATACTAATTTCAGTTCTATCTGTGGGCATATTGGCGAGATAGAATTTCGACAAACAAGGAACCCGACCGAAGGCTTGCTGTCGCAAGTCGAGGGAGGGTGACGGCACGATGCCGTCAGGAAGTTTCCAAAACGCCGCAGGGAAGCGGCGATAAAAAAGAAACTTCCAAGACGGTAGTTTGACGGAATTATAGCCGGCAAGATGTCTATAGATAGGACTGAATTTAGTATTAAACAGGCATTGCAAACAACTTACAGAAATTATCGGTGTTCGGGAAAAGTCTCTGACGAAGCAGAGCAGTCATTCCCGGAGCGCTCTCCTCCGCTCTTTTGGAACCCATACCGAGAGTTGTCGCCATACGCATAAGAGCGAACGCTCCGCACCTCTGACCGAAAAGCTCCAGCTTCTGTTTGTCGGTCGTGCCGTAATATGTGGAGAGCGTAATGCCCCACACCTGCTTTGAAAGCTCATAATCAATACCGATGACTTCTTTTGTGACAGCAGGATTATTCATTCCCGAAAGATACATCGTAAGGAATGTGCCGCCTATGTCGTAAAGCGCGTTTCCGCGGCTTATGTCCGCCATGTCGATAAGCACGAGCTCGCCGTCCGACTGCACCATAACATTGTTGGTGTGATAGTCGCCGTGTACCATTCCGCTGCCGTCGGGAATGGCATTTATCATCCTCACGATCTGTCCGACTTCATCTTCCGTAAAGAACCTTCCGGTATTCTTCGCGCGTCCGAGATATATCTCTTTGATGTCGCCGTAGAGCTTCGGGTCTGCCTCTGTGGAACTGAGCGTTTTCAGCAGCGTTCCGAACTTGACCGCGTATTCCGGCAATCTTTCGGGCGCGTTCATGATCGCCTTGCTGAGCGTCGTTGCGCCCGCCATTTCAAACACAAGTCCGTAGCCCTCGGGGGTCTGTACAACATCGTAAGCGATAGCCGACGGAACGCCGTGAACAAAAGCGTTCTTGGCGTATTCGCGCTCTTTTTCGATAAGCGACATCGGGCTGTTGTCGTGATACACCTTTATGATCGTTTCTTCATCGAGACGATAGACCTTGCCGTGACCGCCCTTTCCTATCTCCTCGCAGCCGTCGAGAGACACCTTTCTGAGCGCTTTTTTCACATCAAGCAGCTCCGTAAATCCGGTCGTTTCAAAAATGTCATAAACATCACGCGATACATTGATTATCGGTATCGGCTTATCCTTTGTTTTCTGCACCTTCAGCAGTACGCGCAGTCCGGCACTCGATATGTATTCGAGCTTTTCCGCATCGAATATGATATCCTCGCTTCCGGAATTTCCGATAGCGTCGAAGATATCCTTTTCGGTCTGTGCGGCGTTGTTTGTATCTATCCTGCCTTCAAGGAAGATAGAGAGTGTGTTGTTTTCGACATTTGTTTTCATAGTGCATTTTTCCTTTCAGTGTGATATCAAATATATTTCTCCGTCAGAAACAAATCTCTCCCATACCGTTCCCGTAAAGCGCGGTCAGACCCTGCTTCATCGCCGCGAACGCTTCGGGGGAAAGCATTCCGGGCATTGCCACGACCATAAACAGCCTTCTCGCAAGTGAAAGTACGGCGATCTGGCGTGTTGCTTTCTTTATAAATTCTTCATCGTCTGTATCAAGATATGTGCCGATAAATACGCTCCAAATCCTCCTTATCTCGTCCTGTGTGAAACGGCAGAGCACAGGGCTTGCGGCAATAGCTTTGGGATCGTTTGCACGGTCACAGAAAAGCGAGTGCATACTGCCCATATCGAATATCGGGTGTCCCATTCCCGCGGTCGCGAGGTCTATAAACATCATCTCACCGTCGCGTATCATCACATTTCCGATGTGACAATCTCCGTGTATGAATGTGTCCCGTTCGGGAACGCTCTCATATATATCGCGCACCATTTTCATCTCATCTTCGGTCAATGCCGAGGATAGCATCGGCAGAGCAGCCAGCGCTTCTTTTTTCTGCGAGCCGAATTTATCGACCTTTATACTGTGCATTGCCTTTACGGTTTTCGAAAAGTTTTTTATATGATCGTCAAGATGCTCCTTGTCCTCCGCTATTATCGTTACAAGGTCTTTTGCGTCCAGCATTTCATATACTGTGCCGTAGCAGTCCCCGACCTTGACAATATCGTATGGTATAGCCGTCGGAACGCCTGCCACAAAAGCGTTTCTCGCTTTTTCGTTTTCCTTGCTTATCAGCATATCAAAGCTGATATTCGGACGGAATACTTTAAGAACTGTCTCGTTGTCCATACGGTAAACATCGCCGGTAAGCCCCTTGCCTATAAGCGTCATACCCTCGATGCTGACTTTACGATATGCTTTTCTTACATCGAGCAGCTCCGTAAATCCGGTCGTTTCAAAAATGTCATAAACATCGCGCGATACATTGATTATCGGTATAGGCTTATCCTTTGTTTTCTGCACCTTCAGCAGTACGCGCAGTCCGGCACTCGATATGTATTCGAGCTTTTCCGCATCGAATATGATATCCTCGCTTCCGGAATTTCCGATAGCGTCGAA
>JAFTAG010000125.1 GCA_017458655.1 Ruminiclostridium sp.
CGGCGCGGTCGTGTACGCATTTTCACAGGATATTTCGATTAAGAGCGGAGCAGTCAACAGGGCAGCTGCCGCAAAGCTCGTCAAGCTGTACGATATGGCCGTAAAGAACGGTTCTCCCGTTGTCGGCATCTATGACAGCAATGGCGGTGATATCGCGGAGGGCGCCGATATGCTCAACGCGTATTCCTACATAGCACAGTCGGCGGCTAAACTCTCGGGTGTTGTCCCGCAGGTATCTCTCGTTGCGGGTGTCTGCGCGGGCACTGCCGCTATGATCGCGGGAATGTCGGACTTTGTCGTTATGACCGAGAAGGCCGAATTCTTTATGACGGCTCCGTTCGTATCACCGGACGATACTCTTGCCGGTGCGGGAACTGCCGTAAACGCAGCAAAGTCGGGCACAGCGGCTATAACCGCAAAGGACGACAAGGCTGCGGTCGAGGAAGTCAAGAAGCTCCTTCGCATTCTCCCGTCAAACAATTTAGAACTTTCCGGCAACGACTACTACGCCGAGAACGACGCTGATATCACCGCAGACCTCAAAGCCGGAGACGCTGTAAAGGCTATCGCCGACAAGAACAGTGTTATAGAGCTGTACAGGGACTTTGGTACAGCGGCTTACACGGCACTCGGCAGTATGAGCTGGAAGACGGTCGGCTTCGTTGCAACGGACAAGGCCGATGAAAAGCTTTCCGCCGCTGATTGCTCGAAGATAGCTAAGTTTGTGTCGTTCTGCGACGCATTCTCCATACCTGTTGTCACACTGCTCGACAGCGCCGGTATCGGCGGAACACAGGCTGCGGAGCTTGCAGGCGCGGTAAGAGATGCCGCTAAGCTTGCACAGGTGTACGCAAGCGCTACCACAGCGAAGATAACTCTGATAACCGAAAAGGCTTACGGCTCGGTGTACTGCGCAATAGCTCCCGCAAGCGATATGGTGCTTGCATACGAAAACAGCACGATAAGCGCGGCTGACCCGAAGGCTGCGGTGATATTCCTAAACGGTGATAAGCTCGACGGAACAAATGAGGCAAAGCTTATCGAAGAATACAAGGACAGCACCGCAAGCGCGTTTGCTCTCGCCGCGACTGGAAGCATCGACAGAGTGATAGACCCCGCCGATACACGCACGGCGATACTTTCCGCGCTCGACGTATTTGAGGGCAAGAGAGTGCATACCCCGCAGAGAAAGCACATCAACTTCGTATATTGATACAGAGAAAGGAACATACAGACATGAAAAGATACAATATTACCGTAAACGGAAGCGCTTACGATGTTACAGTTGAAGAACTTGAAGCAGGCGCAGAGGCTCCCGCGGCCTCGGCACCCGTAGCTGCACCCAAAGCAAAGCCCGCAGCTCCCAAGGCTGCTCCCGCAGGCGCTCAGGGCGGCGTTAAGGTAGAAGCTCCTATGCCCGGAACTGTCGTTGACGTTAAGGTAAAAGTCGGCGATAAGGTAAAGAACGGCGATGATATCGCGATCGTCGAGGCGATGAAGATGGAGAACTCTATTCCCGCACCTTGTGACGGCACTATCGCGTCCGTTAATGTCGCAAAGGGCGATTCCGTAAACACGGGAACCATTATTGCCACAATAAACGCTTAAAGAAAGGACTGCTTGAAATGGCTAAGGTAAAAATAACCGAAACGGTTCTTCGTGACGCGCATCAGTCGCTTATCGCTACCCGTATGTCCACTGCCGATATGCTGCCGATACTCAAAGAAATGGACAAGTGCGGCTTCTACTCGGTGGAATGCTGGGGCGGTGCGACTTTCGACGCTTGTCTGCGCTTCCTCAACGAAGACCCGTGGGACAGACTGCGCATACTGCGCCGTGAAATGCCCAACACAAAGCTCCAGATGCTGTTCAGAGGACAGAATATGCTCGGATATCGTCACTATGCGGACGATGTGCTCGAATACTTCGTTCAGAAGTCCGTTGCGAACGGTATCGACATAATCCGTATATTCGACGCGCTCAACGACGTCCGTAACCTCCAGACCGCGGTAAAAGCCGCCAAGAAAGAGGGCGCGCATGCTCAGATAGCGATATCCTATACTCTCGGCGAGATATTCACCACCGAATACTATGTAAACTACGCAAAGCAGATAGAGGAATGCGGTGCGGATTCTATCTGTATCAAGGATATGGCGGCGCTGCTCACGCCTTACCGCACAGAAGAACTTGTAAAAGCTCTCAAAGCCAACGTAAAGATCCCGATACAGCTGCACACGCACTACACCTCGGGTCTTGCTTCAATGTGCCTGCTGAAGGGCATAGAGGCGGGCGTTGACGCTATCGACACCGCAATGTCGCCGCTTGCTAACGGTACTTCTCATGCTCCGACGGAATCAATGGTCGCGGCGCTGCAGGGAACACCCTATGATACCGGTCTCGACCTCAAACAGCTCACTTCGCTGCGTCCGTACTTTATGGATCTTCGCAAGAAGTATCTCGACAGCGGTCTGCTTGACCCGAAGATGCTTGCTGTTGACGCAAATGCGCTTATCTATCAGGTTCCCGGCGGTATGCTTTCCAACCTGCTTTCGCAGCTCAAACAGGCCGGTAAATCCGACAAGTTCGATGAAGTGTTGCAGGAAGTTCCGCGTGTCAGAAAAGATGCAGGCTATCCGCCGCTCGTTACACCTACCTCGCAGATCGTCGGTACTCAGGCTGTATTCAACGTAATTATGGGTGAGCGCTACAAGACAGTCACGAAGGAATTCAAGGGCGTTGTCAAGGGCGAATACGGCAAGACACCCGCTCCGATCGACCCCGAGTTCCGCAAGAAGATACTCGGTGACGAGAAGCCTATAGACTGCCGTCCCGCAGACCTCATTGAACCCGAGCTCGATAAGCTCAAAGCCGAGGCGGCCAAGTGGGTACAGCAGGACGAGGATGTCCTCAGCTACGCGATGTTCGGTCAGGTAGCGGAGAAGTTCTTCGAAAAACGCCGCGACAAGCAGAACGGCATAGACGCAGTCCACGCCGACAAAGCAAACAAGGTAATGCCGGTGTAAGAGAGGCCGCTATCGCTCGAGATTATCGCTGACGCGATTGGGGAAAAGGAAACCTTTCTTGGAAGAAAGGTTTCCTCTCCCCCAAACCCCTACTCTTTCGAAAAAACTGTATTGGCTTCGCAGTTTGATTTATAGCGGCTTCTCCTTTTGTGAGCTTTGTGAAAATTACAAACAAAGCACTACAAAAAGCACAAGTCTGCACAACCGAATTGAAAAATAACAGCATCGTACAAATCTGCACGGTGCTGTTTTTGATTAGCAGTATCTTACAACAGGAGCAGTCGCTGTAAGTCTAATGGCAAAGCGATCAAAGTTTTTTGAAAAGATGGGGGTTTGGGGGAGTTAAGCTCCCATATAGAAGTTCCCCTGTTTCCTTTGGCAGCGCGATCTCTCACGCTGCCGCTTTCTTGTATTCTCTGCTGTCCACCATTACCGTAACAGCGAGAACCTTGAATCTGAAATGTATCTCGACTTCC
>JAFTAG010000126.1 GCA_017458655.1 Ruminiclostridium sp.
CGGCATGTGCATGACCGCGTCACATTCCAGACCGGCGTTGTCGCGGTAGTGACGTATCTCTCCTTCGAATGTGTATGCATAGATCCACAGGTCGCGGACTGCCATATCCTCAAAGAATAGCCCGAAAGAATTTATATCATTCATCAGGTCATCGGGGGATATTCCCAAAGCCCTGCACGCTATTGAAGTATCAACAAAATGTCTTGTCGGAGTAGTTCTTATTGATGTTTTTGAACGGATATTCGGATTCCATGCCTCAATATCCTCGATTATATACAGGTCTCTGAGAGCTTCCAGATAATCGTCCAGTGTCCTCGCGTCCATGCTTCTGTTGTTATTGGCGCATATATCGGATATTATGGTGGATTTCGGTGCTTCTGACGAAATGTTCCGCGCATAGCTGCGAAGTATCATCTTGAATACTTCGGGCTTTTTGGCTCGGAACTGGTCGTTTTCGCTGTCTTCAAAAACAAACAGGCTATCGTAGTAGTTCCTTGTTATCTCATATCCAAGATCCCTGTCGTCCTGTATCGACAGTGGCCAGCCGCCGCGGCAGATAAGATATGCCGTGTTTCGCAGAGTAAAATCCCTGTTTTCATAGAAAACCGGTGTATCGGGTGCATCAAAGAGCTCAGACAGAGATACCGCGCCGTTTGAGTCGTTGGATTCATACAGCGACATGGGTCTCATTTTTATGGGAGTGATCCTGCCTGCGCCCGAGTGATGAATCTTGTTCTTGTCTGCGGGGGTTGAGCTTCCGGTAAGGATAAATTTGCCGAACTGATAGTCGTTGTCAAGATCGTCCTTGACACAGTTCCATATATCCGGAACTTTCTGCCATTCGTCTATAAGTCTCGGCGAGTCGCCTTTCAGTGTTGATCTGGGATCCATCGCGGCGGCTGCGATTATCTGACTTGTGTTGAGCTTGATGAAGCTTTTCTGAAAATTCATGCAGGTGGTGGTCTTGCCGCAGAACTTAGGGCCTGACACAAGCACGGCACCGGAAGAACGGAGCTTGTTTTCTATTGTTTTATCAATAAGTCTTGGGAAGTACTTTTTCATCTGAATCAACTCCTTTATCATATTATATACAATATCTTCAAAAATGTCAATACAAATCCGTAAAAATTCAATTACTTAATGCATACTATTTCAATAATATAGTGCGTTTGTTTTCGCTGCTTCTGTTTGTGATTTCTGAAAATATCATTTTGGTAAATTTTTTCAAAAAATACAAAATAAATGAAAGATTTTGCTCTGATTTGCGAATATATAAGTGAAGGGGTGATGATGATGAAAACAAAAAAGCTCATCCTTATATGTCTTATCATCTTAATTATGGCTGTTGAGCTGCTTTTTCCGCTCGCTCTGATGTTCCCGATAAAGAATATAGCCAACGACGGCGGAACGGTTGTTTTCGAGCCTGTCACACACCTTTACCGTATCGAATGTCTGCACCGAATCTATGACGATAACAGCAGGCTGAATGGATATATTACGGGAAATATCATTTACATTTTCGGTCAAGAGGTGTATAATGATACAAGAATTGCAGATGAAAGGTGACGGAGGAAGAATTGTCTGTTATGAATAAAAGTGAGGACAGCGGCGCATATATAAGCAGATCGAACGAAAACCGGAGCGTATCCGCGGCGGAGCGTCCTCCGCTGGAAGACGCAGGGATAATTGAGCTGTATTTCAAGCGGGATGAATCGGCGATAAAGGAAACGGACAGCAAATACGGCGCTTACTGCACGGCTATAGCGCTTAATTTGCTGCGAATAATGGAGGACGCGCAGGAATGCGTGAATGATACATATATGTCGGTTTGGGAACAGATACCGCCGCGGCTTCCGGAAAGCTTTCGACTGTTTCTCGGGCGTATCACGCGCAA
>JAFTAG010000127.1 GCA_017458655.1 Ruminiclostridium sp.
AAGAAACAAATGTGTCTGTTATGTGATTATAAGCTTTGTGCCCTTGAGGGTGATCACCGTCGGGCTCTTGTAGTTCTCGGCCGAGCAGCTCAGCAGCGAGCTTATGAACGAGCCCTTGAACTTCTTCGCGAGAACATTGTATGTGCGGCTTGTGGGGCTTAAAGCTATAGCGGAGCCGTGCTTGTCGGACACGCGCAGGATAAGCGTCTTGCTGCCCGATATACCGCTCTTGTTGACGCTGAGCGAGGTGTAGGAGAGCACCGAGCCGTCTGCGAGAGAAGCTATGCCTCCGACGCTTACCGCGCCCATGGCATATACCTTGCCGCTCACCGAGAGTATCTGGCTTGCGGTGATCGAGCCGTCAACAACTGTATTCGTCATACTGAGCTGCGTGGAAACGCTGAGCTTTCCGGTCTCGCAGTCGTCGAATACCGTAAGTCCTGAGCTTCCGCTCACCGTGACCGCGCCGGCCTTGCTGTCTGTCATATACAGCGTTCTCTTTGCGGCTACCGTGCCGAGCTCGGAATAATTCTTAACGATGAGCTCGGACGCGCAGGTGAGCTTGCCGCCTATCTTCGAGCGGGAGATCTCGGTAGTGCCGCTCGTTCCGCTTATCACGGCGGTCCTGCCGATCTCGGAATCTATGCAGGTCATAGTGCCCTTCGCGGAAACGCCCTGCTTTACCTCAACGCCGTCGAGCGTGAGCTTTCCGCCCGCGGAGATCTTTCCGTTCACGAAAGCGTCCTCGAGCATAACGCTGCCTGCGGCCGTGATATTGCCGGTATCGGTCTTTTCACCGGTAAAGTCGCCCTTGACGTTGAAGCTTACGTTCTTGTCCTTTGTGGTGAGGAATTTCACGTTTGTGAGCCCTATCGACGATCTGGAGGACAGCGCCGAGGTCTTTACCGTTATCTCCACATTGCTGTCCGAAACGATATTTATCGGGACATTGGCGAATACGGGAGTTTTCGTCTCATACAGGTCTTCCGTGACCTCAACGGTGTAGCTCACGTCCGCTCTCCTGCCCGCTACCTCGGCCGCAATGACTTCAAGCGCCTCGTACAGCGTATCAAAGCCCTCGTCCTTCAGAACTACCTTGTCGATAGGTCTTATCGTTACATCGAAATACGCGGAAAGTCCGCTGTATGTGAGGGTGATCCTCTTGACGCCCGAGCGCTCGCTGCTGAAACCTGACACCTTGACGCCCGCGGCTGTCATGGGTATGTATTCCGTGCGCGTGCCGTTGTTGTATTCCACACGCAGAGTGCCGCCGGTAAGATCGAGCGTTTCGCCCACCGAGTAATACGTCCGCTTCGGAAGATCCGCCACCGTCAGCGTAGTTACCGTATCGTTGGCGACGGTTATCGTGAATGTCGCGGACTTGCCGCCGTAGCTGAACGTGAGGGTCTTCATTCCCGCGGTGGAGCTGTCGAAGCCGGTAACATACACGAGCGGGTCGGTCATATCTATGTATTTCACCGCTGCGCCGCCGTTATATACAGCTTTCAGCTTGCCGCCGCTGAGGTCGCACTTCTCATTCACATAGTAGTAGGTCTTTGTCGGCGGTGTATATACCGACAGAGCGGATATTATCTCGGAGGTCACGAGAACGGTAAGGGAAACGCTCTTTTCATCAACAGTCAGCGTTATCTCCTTCGTTCCCGCCGTCGAGCTGTCAAACGCCGATACCGACACACGCGCGTCCGTCATCGGGATATTCTCGGTGTCGTTGTAGATGTAAGTCGCCGCGACTACGCCGCCCGTAAGGTCGAGAGCCTCATTGAGGCTGTACGTCATTTTCGCGGGATCGAGCGCGACTTTAAGGCTTACCGCTTTCTTCTCATAGACCGTGACCATAAGCTCAGTCGTAAGCTCGCTGTATGTGACGGTCAGGTAGTTGACGCCCTCCGAGGCCGTATCAAAGCCGGTGACGGTTATCCCCGCGTCGGTGAGCGGGAGCTGCTTTGCCGTGCCGTCCTCATAGACCACCATAAGGATACCGCCCGTAAGGTCGAGCGATTCACCGAAATAGTAATTGATCTTGTCGGGGTCGCGGAACACGCTTATGCCCGAAACAGCCTTTTCTCCGACCGTTATGCCGAAGGACGCCGACTTTCCGAGATACGTCAGCGTTATCAGCATTGCACCCTCGCCGGACGGGTCGAACCCGGAAACGGTGACCGCCTGATCGGTCATATCCACGGTCTGCTCAATGCCGCTTACAAACACCGCGGTGAGCTTGCCGCCCGTAAGGTCGAGCGCCTCGCCGAAGGCGTAATCCACCTTGGCGGGGAGCGTCTGAATATAAAGCGCGGTAAGAGCGTCCGCCTTTACTTCGATCTGATAAGTCGTATTTCTGCCGCTGTATGTGACATTGAGCGTCTTTTTGCCGGTAATGGAGGTCGAGAAGCCGGATACCATATCGGCGGTAAGCGCTGTAAGCTCGGACGTTCCGTCGGTATAGTTCACCTTTATCATACCGCCGGTCACGTCAAGCTCCTCGCCCTGATAGTAGAGCGTCCTGGGGAGCGAGTACATCTCAATGGACAGGACCGTGACCTCGCCGACAGTGATATTGTACGACGCGGTCTTGCCGCCGTAAGTGACCATGAGCGTCTTCTGCCCCTTTGTATCGGACGAGAAGCCCGACACCATACCGGCCGTCATTGCTATCGTCTGCTTCGTGCCGTTGTCGTAGCTTACGGTTATCTCGCCGCCCGTCACATCGAGCGCATCGCCGATGACATACGACGTCTTGGGGAGCTTCGAGATCGTGATACCCGTTATGTTCGCGGTAACGACCGTTACGCTGAAATATGTGGTCTTGCCGGTAAACGTGACGGCCAGCGGCTTTACGCCCTCGGTCACGCTGTCAAAGCCGGTCACGGTAACGCCTGCCTGCGTCATGGGGACTATCGCGACAGTATCGTTGTTGTAATACGCTTTCAGTGTGCCGCCCGTGAGGTCGAGCGCCTCACCGAGCTTATACTGCGTCTTTGAGGGCAGCTGATACACCTCGATGCTGTCCAAGGCAAGTATCTTTACCGCGATATTGAACGTAACGGAAGCGTTCTTGTAGGTGATCGTTATGGGGAGAGGATCGATCACGGCCGCGGTCGTGAAGCCGCTCACCGTAACGCCCGCGTCTGTCATAGCGACAAATTCGGACGTGCCGTTGTTATAGCTTGCCTTCAGCATACCGCCCGTAAGGTCGATTGCGGTCTCGCCGACAAAATACAGCTTCTTTGCGGGCTCCGAAACGATAGTGAGCGAATCGAGAGTGAGCGCCGCAACGTTCACATCGTAATCAACGCTCTTTCCGCCGTAGTTTATATATATTGTCTGCTCGCCGGCCTGTGTGCCGTCAAAGCCGCTCACGGTAACATCGGCGCTCGGCAGCGATATCGTCTTGATGCTGCCATCGTTGTATGTCGCTTTAAGGACACCGCCGGTGAGGTCGAGACTGTCACCGACATAATACTGTGTCTTTGTCGGCTCTTTCGTCCATTCGAGCTTGGTGACAGTGAGCGCGCTCACCTCGACTGTAAAGGAATCCGACTTGCCGCCGTACCATACCTTTACGACATATATACCGGGAACGATGTTGTTGAAGCCGGTAACGGACACTCCCGACGCGATCGCGCCGTTCTTTGTCAGAGCGATATCCTCGGTGTCGCCGAGATTGTATGTCACCTGTAAAACACCTTCCGTAAGGTCGATGCTCTCACCGGTGAAATAATTTGTTTTAGCGGGAACGTCGGTCAGGATCACCGATGTGACGGTCTTCGCCACAACGGTAAGGAGCAGGCTCGCTTCCTTGCCGCCGTAGTTGAATTTCACGGTAGTTACGCCCGCGGCCGCGCTCGAGAACCCGCTTACCTTGAGTCCGGGATCGTCGAGGTCTATATCCTCCTCCGCGTCGTTGTTGTAATAGGCGGTGAGCACGCAGCCGTCGAGGTCGAGAGCCTCGCCTATATAATACGCGGTCTTTGTCGGCTGCGAGATGACAGCTATCTTTGTAAGGCTCACCGCGGTGACGGTAACGTTCACGGTGACGGAAGATCCCTCGTATGTCAGTGTGACCGTTTTTGTGCCCGCGGAAGCGGTAACGTCCGCAGTCACGGTGACATCGTCGTTTCCGGCGATAGCTATGTCCTCCGTCGTGCCGTTATACTTTGTCGCGACAAGGTGCGCGGTGCCCCAGCTCAGCTCGTCGCCGACAAAGTACGACTTTTTCATCGTACCCTCGACCAGCTTCACGGACTTGATGTCCGTGGGATCCACGACCTTGACGGTAACGGACTTCTTTTTGCTCTGGTCGGAGGCGGGGGTGAAGGTGACCACCGTTTCACCCTTTGTTTTCGCGGTCAGCACCGTGAGTATGCAGCCCTCCGAGTTCGTCTGCACCGTACTTTCCGAGGAGCTCACATTCGAGTTGCTCGTCGTTATGACGATAGTCTCGGGCGATGCTCCGGTATCGACGAACGCGATGATCGACAGCGTTTCACCGATATACAGCTCCTGCGTATCACTGACCGCCGTATAGCCGCCGGTGGTGCCGTTATTCTTGAAAAGCGATATACCGCCCGCGTTATCGCCGATGGCCGCTTCCTCCGGCAGCAGCGCCGCGAGGGTATCCGCTGCGGGTCCGGCGTGCGCCGTGATCGTTAGTGCGGCAGCAGTGAACAGCGCCAGCACTTTTCCGAAGAGACCTCTTGCTTTCTTTCCCATTCCCATTGTCCTCCTTAACTATGAGACTTTTCTTACATTATCGCTTTGTACCGCCCTTTATGGGCAATACAAATTTTCCTGCATTTCGAAACATAATTTATTGTAACACAAAATTTCCCAAATTGCAACAATATTTCTCGCCTTTTGCTGCAATTTGGGAAATTTATACGGAACAAATGCTGTTTTATTGTACAGAATGAACACCGTCGGATACGATATCGATACGATAGAGCCCGTCTTCGCCGAGCACGAGCGACTCACCCTCGGCAAGCTCCGTCACCGGCACGGCAGAGACTATATTGCCCTCCGGGTCGCTGAAATACAGCGTTTCACCCGTTTTAAGGCTGAAATTCAGCTGATGCCGCATAAGCGCGGACTCCTCGTTGTTGTCCTTGCAGACGAAGGTGACCGTGCCGCCCGCGGGGATATCCACATCGGGTATGACGTACTTGTCAGGCTCGTCGGGCTTGTCGGAGAGCCGCCAGCCTTTCAGCTTCACGGGCTCGCTGCAGGGGTTGTAGATCTCCGCCCAGTCGTCGCTGCCCGAGGTGTAAAGCTCGCTCACGACCACACCGCCGCCGTTCTCCGTCGTCTCGAAATACGCCACGGGATTTACGACCCCGTCCCGCGCCATCGACGCGTCTATGTGCAGCGTCGGCGTGTCGTAATCCACACCGTTCACCGTCCAGCGCACGAACCTCCGCCCGTTGTACGGCAGCGCCGTGATATCCGTGCCGTATTCCCCGAAATACGAGACTTCGAGCGTGCCGCCGCTCTTTATCGTCTGCGAGCCGAGCTTTATATCGCCGCCCGCAGGACAGCGCACCGACACCTTGTACATCTCGTCGCCGAGCTTGAACTGCGTTTTCAGCGAGCGTGTGACGATCACCGGGCGGTATTCCGCAAAATCCCGTATCTGCTGTCTGCTGTCCGCGAAGGACCACTCGTTCGCCCACTGCGAGATATAGCCGTTTTCCAGTGCGTACATCTGCTCGGGGTCGCTTTCTTCAAGAAGCTCGTCGAGCCGCGCTTTCACGTTGTCGGGCGAGAACGCCCCGCCCATAAGCTCGCAGAGCGTGTTCGCGAACTTTTCCCGCATATCGGCGCGTTCGAGCAGCGCCCCGAGTATGTGGGACGCGCCCTGCATATGCCTGCCCGTGAGCACGGCCTTCAGCGTATCGTCGCGATAGCCCGCGCCGTACAGGCTCCAAGCGAATTCCGCGTCGAACAGCAGGAACCGCCACTTCCCGTCAAGATACCCGCTTGTGACCGTTTCCCCCTCGGCGGGGTAATACCGCCAGACCTTGAAATTGTTGCCCGGCCAGTCCTTGTTGTCGATGTATATCTGCATCGCGTAGTAAAGCATAAGATCGTCGATATCGACAAGAGAGCGGAACTCCGCAAAGTTGAAGTTGTTCACAAGACCCTGCTCCGCAAGCTCCACAACGTGCTTCCAGTCCGCTACCGCCTGTTCGTCCCCGGGGTCGTCGCTTTCGACCTCGAGCTCCTTGTCGCCCACGATGCGGAAGTTCTCCTTGCTCCCGCCGTACATCATCTCGAGATAGTCTCCGCTGTACGCCTCGTGCAGCCACGCGAAGCCGTAATACTCACTGTTGAGGAACACCGCCGCCGGCCGCACCGACTGCACGTCGATAAATCCCGCGTCCGAAGCGAGCACGGCGGAAAGTTCATCGCGCACTCCGGCAAATTCGCGGTCATTTGCTCCGTCGCGCAGCGTTATGCGGTCGTAGTAGGTGAGAATGTTCCCGTAAGCGTCGCGGTCAACACCGAAGAACGGGTATTTGAACTTTCCCTTGCCGTATTCGCTGCGTGCGAACAGCCTGAACGACTTCTGATCGTTGGCGCGGGAATATCCCCCGACGACGCGGGCTCCCGCGGCCTGTGAAATGAGCTGTGCTCCGCTGCTGTCATACACCTCGACATACATATCCCTCTCGCTCTCGCGGCCGCCTACGTTGTAATTCGCGGGGTCGGTGGGATTTATCTCGCCGCCCGTGTATTCATTTTTCAGCCATTCGTCGCGCAGATACCCTTCCGTCGCAATGCCGTTGTAGTAGTCATACAGGTTGTATTCGTCCGTTGACAGCACAAATACGAGCGTGTCCTCGGTGAACCGCTCGCTTATGTTCTTTCCGACAATGTAGCTTTTCAGCGCGGTCGCGGAGCGTCCGTCCTCAGTCACAGCCATAGCCTTTATCGTGGTGGCGGCGGCGCTGCTCTTCGCGCTGAGCGTTATCGGCTCAGTGTATTTTTTTGAGGAACTGTCTGGGTCGTTCCCGTTCGTCGTGTAGTATATCACCGCGTTCTCGTCGCTGCAGGTCAGCTCAACGCCGATATTTCCGCCGTAAAAGGTGTTGGAGGGCGAGAAGGTTATCTCCGGCAGCCCCGCCGCATCCGGGTCTCCACCCGCGTCGTCCGGCTCGTCCTCGGGAAGCATCTCCTCCTCCGCGGTCTCAAACGTCGTGGGAAGGCTCTTCTGCATATCGGCGTGGTTTTGCAGCATAAATACGCTCACGGCGCCGACCGCGATGACAGATATAAGTAAAATGATAAGTTTTTTCATAAAATGTCACAATATGTCGCCGTCACTGCGGCTTTTTAAGGCGATAGGAGTTTAGCGTCACCATTTCGGGCTTCACGAGCGAGAGCGGGGAATTCCGGCTCTCGACATACTCAAAGCCCGCTTTTTGTATCACGCGGTTGCTCGCGCCGTTTTCTTCCACAGCCTCTGCCTTTATCTCGGAAAATCCGTTCTCGAAAAGCTCATTCGCGACCGCTCTCAGCGCCTCGGTCATATATCCGCGGTTCCAGTATTTTCTCGCGGAGCAGTAGCCTATAACGGGTACGCCGCCCTCATATCCGACAACGTCTATCATTCCGATGAGCGTACCGTTCTCCTTGAGCTCTATTCCCCAGCGAAAGCAGCTTTCCTTGTTATACTCGCTGAGCCAGTAGTCCATTACCATACGGGTATCCTCGATGCTCTTGTGCGGGTGCCATGTCAGATACTTTGTAACCTCGGGATCGTTTGCCCAGCCCTCGAATATCGCGCCGATATCGTCTTCCCCGACCCGCCGCAGTTTAAGTCTCGCTGTTTCGGTCTCTCTCATATATTTCATTCCTTCGCTTCTTGTATCATTTTGAGCAGCGCGTCTTCGGTGAGTACCGTGATACCGAGCTCCCGCGCCTTTGTGAGCTTGCTGCCGGCTTCCTCGCCCGCAACGATGTAGCTTGTCTTTTTCGACACCGAGCCGGCACATTTGCCGCCCATATTCTCTATCATTTCCTTCGCCTGATCACGTTTGAGCGTCGGGAGAGTTCCCGTCAGCACAAAGGTAAGTCCCGCGAAGCCGTCGCTCTCGGCGGCCTTGTCATAGTCGAATTTCAGCCCGTACCCACGCAGGCGCTCCGCTATCTCACGCATCTGCGGGTCGGCAAACGCCGTCATAACGCTTTTCGCGAGCACCTCGCCGAACATATCTATCGAGAGGATCTCCTCCTCCGTCGCGTTCATCACGCCGTCTATGCTGCCGAATTTCCGCAGCAGCAGCTCCGCAGAGCGCCGTCCTATCCCGCGTATTCCGAGCGCGAACAGCAGCCTGTCGGGCTGATTCCCTTTGGAGCTTTCTATCGCTTTGAGCAGGTTCCCCGCCGACTTGTCCTTGAAGCCGGGCAGCGTCAGTATGTCCTGCATATTGAGCTCGTAAAGGTCGGCGCAGCTGTGTATCAGCCCGCTCTCACAGAGCAGCTTCACGACCGCTTCTCCGAGGCCCTCGATGTTCATCGCCTCGCGCGACGCGAAATGCTCGATACCGCGTAAGAGCTGCGCCGGGCAGTTCGGATTCACGCAGCGCACCGCCGCTTCCTCCTCGCTCTTTTCGATCGGGTGTCCGCAGACCGGGCATTTGTCGGGAAGCCGGTAAGCTTCGCCGCCGCAGTGCTTCGCGACGCGCACCACCTCGGGGATTATCTCCCCCGCCTTGCGAACGGCTATGATATCGCCGACAGCCACGCCGAGCCTGTCCATGATGTCCTGATTGTGGAGCGACGCGCGGGACACGGTCGTCCCCGCAAGTATTATCGGGTCGAACAGCGCAACCGGCGTCAGCGCGCCCGTTCTGCCGACGTTCACCTCTATCTCGTTAAGGCGCGTTTCCTTTTCCTCGGGCGGGTATTTGAACGCCACCGCCCATTTCGGCACCTTCGCCGTCGCGCCTAAAATGTCTCTTTGCGCAAGGACATCGACCTTGATGACCGCGCCGTCCGTGTCGTAGGCGTAACCGTGCTTCTCCTCGCCTATCTCCCGAATGCGCTCTACGGCCTCGTCTATCGTTTTGCAGACGGTATGCGCCACCACGGGGAAGCCCTGCTCCCGCAGGTAATCGAGCGTTTCGGAATGCCGTGTGAATGCCCTACCCTCGACCTGCTGCACATTGAAGATGAATATACCGAGAGAGCGCTTTCCGGTAACGGAACTGTCCTTCTGCCGCAGTGAGCCCGCAGCAGCGTTACGCGGATTTTTCGCGGGCTGCTCACCGTTCTCTTCCTGCTCGGCCACCAGCTTGGCGAAGCTCGCACGCGGCATATACACCTCGCCGCGTACCTCGAGGAACGGCAGCCTGTCCGGCAGCTTCAAAGGTATGCTCTTTATGGTGCGCAGGTTCTCGGTGATATCCTCGCCGATGAAGCCGTCCCCGCGCGTGGAGCCGCGCACCAGCACGCCGTCACGGTATTCGAGCGATACCGAAAGCCCGTCTATCTTCGGCTCTACGGAATACTCCGGCGTTATCTCCTTGCGGACGGTATTGTCAAAATCGTACAGCTCCGCCTCGCTGAAAACGTCCTGCAATGACCCCATCTGCACGTTATGCGCGACCTTCTCGAATGTCGAGCTTGCCGTACCGCCTACCCGCTTTGTCGGGGAATCCTCGCGCGCAAGCCCCGGGAACTCCGCCTCGAGCTCCCGCAGCTCCCGCATGAGCGCGTCATACTCGTCGTCCTCGGCGGAAGGCGCGTCCAAATCATAGTAATTACGGTTGAGTTCCGTAATTATCCCGTAAAGCTCATTTATCCGTTTTTCGGCCTTTTTCAGATCCATATCAGCCACATCTTTCATATATCTATATCAGCGAGCTCGGACGCGTTTTCCCGGTCGAGCACTATGTAGGAATACTGTTCGGGGACTTCCCCGACGATTATCGTCTGTGAGAGCAGAATGTCATACGACAGCTCAACCGTTTTGGAAAATCCCGGTATCATCGGTGAAAGCTCCGTATCCACTTCAAGTATTATGCTGTGTATCGTCTGATTTATCCCCGAGCTCTCAAAGCTGCTGACAAGCCTTGTATCGGCTCTGCCTTTCGGCTCGATGAAAAATGTCAGCTCGGGGCCGTTCCCGTACAGGAACGGTATGCCGGAGAGCGTTCCGACGGAGATACCCACGGTCTGTCCCTTTATGTCGGCGATCCCGTCGTTGACGCCCTCGTTCACCAGCGCTTTGAGGCTGTTTATTTTCGACCGGTCGGCGCTTATCGCAGCGATACGTCCGTCGCTGCCGAACGTGAAGTTCATCACGCTCCCGGGGTCGCTGCTGCCCGTCATACGCGAGAAAACGCAGTCGCTTATCAGCCTTTCGGCTATCGTTCTGCACTTGTAATCGAGCAGCGCATCGAGCGTCGGACGGATAAAAGCGTCAAACGCGATAAGCAGCAGTGCCGCCGCTATCCCCAGCACTATCAGTATGATACCGACAACACGCGCTATACTGCGCTTTTTTGTCTTTCTGCAAGTCATAAACTCACCGCCAAACAACATATTTCTTTTCCGCCGCCTTCGGCAGCGGAAAAGGCGATAATATATCAGTATATGTTTATTCTGCGGTTCTTGCCAATAGACAAGCAAAATACAGTCACTACGCTTTCGCTTCCTTTGTCGCACAAAGGAAGCAGTGAGGGAGTTTGAGGGAGAGGCAGCGCCTCTTCCTCATGCGCGTCAGCGCAGTCTCGAGCGGACTCTCACTTTAAGAACGCTCTGAAGGCTTTATATGCCATATAGACATCGTTCTTGGCCGTTACCTCGAAGGGGGCGTGCATAGAGAGCACGGGGACGCCGATATCGACGGTATCGACATCGAGGTTGGAGATATACATAGCTACCGTGCCGCCGCCGCCGTGATCGACCTTGCCGAGCTCGCCGGTCTGCCAGATGACGCTTTCCTTATCGAACAGGCGTCTGATCTCGCCGACAAATTCCGCGGTGGCATCATTTGTGCCGGACTTGCCGCGCGCGCCGGTATATTTTGTGAGCACGACGCCTCTGCCTGCAAATGCGGCATTGAGCTTCTCGAACGGCTCGGAGAATGTCGGGTCATAAGCTGCGTTAACGTCTGCCGAGAGGCACTTGGAATTGCTCAGTACAGTGCGGCCGTTGGTGCCGTACATTTCGCCGAGGTCGGCTATGAAGTATTTCAGATATGCCGATTTGAGGCCTGTGCAGCCCTCGCTGCCGATCTCCTCCTTGTCGGTAAGTATCGTCACCGCCGTGCGGGCGGGAGTTCCCTTGATGTCGAGAGTGGCCATGAGCGCGGTGTATGCGCAGACACGGTCGTCCTGCCCGTAAGCGCCTATCATGCTGCGGTCAAATCCCACGTCCTTGGCCTTGAAAGCGGGAACACACTCAAGCTCTGCCGAGATGAAGTCGCTCTCGGTGATACCGTACTTTTCGTTGAGTATCTGCATTATCGCAAGCTTTACAGCCTCGCTCGCCTTGTCGTCGCGGAACGGTCTCGAGCCTATGAGGATATTCAGCTCCTCACCCTGTATGAGCTTCGGCGCGGGGCGCTTGTACTGTTCGTCCGCAAGGTGCGGGAGAATGTCGGTGATAACGAGAACGGGGTCGCTTTCGTCCTCGCCGAGCTTCACGTCAACACGCTCGCCGTCCGCCTTGTATATCACGCCGTGGAGCGCAAGGGGAGTCACCGGCCACTGGTATTTCTTGATACCGCCGTAATAGTGGGTCTTGAAGAATGCCAGCCCCTCGTTCTCGTAGAGCGGGTTCTGCTTTAAGTCGATGCGCGGGGAATCTATATGTGCCGCTACGAGGTCAACGCCCTCCGCAACGGGCTTTTTACCTATCACCGCGAGGATAACGGATTTTCCGCGGTTCACGCGATACACGCGGTCGCCCGGCTTGTATTTCGCAGACGTATCAAACGGCACGAAACCGGCCTTTTCCGCGAGCCGCACAGCCTCTGCGCACGCCTCACGTTCGGTCTTTCCGACATCGAGGAAGCGCTTGTAATCCTCACAGAACTTGTCGGCTTTGGCGGTCTCCGCCTCGGACATTTCGAGCCCTGTGTTCCTGCGCTTCATAAAGAGCTTTTCCTTGAGCTCGTCGCTCTTTTTGGTCTTCTTCTCTTCCTTTTTTTCGTCTTTCTTTGCCATGGTCATTCTTTCCTTTCCTGCCCGTACAACTCGATATAAGTCTCAAGGGCGTTATTTATTTTATTCACATAATGTGCCGCGCTTTTGCTCGGGATAGTGTCAAGATGCACCCCGTCCGCCGAATACGCGGGGTCGCTCACCCACCTCCCGACCTCTCCTATGCCGGAGAAGTACGCCGCCGCCGCTGTATCCGTGCAGCCGAAATACTCGGTAAGGTAATCCCACAGATAGGCGCCGTAACGTATGTTGTTCTCCGGGTCGAACATATCGTCGTAGGTAATTTCGTCATCATCGCCGAGCTTCATCTTCACCCAGTCGAAGGAAGTCTCCATAAGCTGCATCAGCCCCCGGGCGCCGGTATCGGACACCGCGTTCGGGTCGAAGCCGCTCTCGGTCTTTATGACGGCGTACAGGACGAATTTATCGAGCCCGTACCCGTCCGCGTACTTTTCGACGTACTCGGAGTACATCAGCGGGTGCGTTGCCCGCTTATACTCGTAAACGCTTTTGTCGTACGCCTCTTTGCCGAGAATGACGGCTGCCGCTGTCAGCGCGGCGAGCACGAGGGCAATTATTGTTACGATAACGATCTTCTTCTTTTTGCTCAAATTATCTCCTTATTATGCCGCTTCGCAGCTGTATTACCCCACCCCGGCCCCTCCCCTGAAGGGGAGGGGCTTTATTTTTCTGCGGGGGCTTCGCCCCCGCGCCCCTTTACTTTGCGGGGCTGCCGCCCCGCGCCCTGCGTTGTTTGCAGGGACTTCGCCCCCGCGCCCCTCTGCTTTGCGCTTACATCGTTCCGAGTATATTTCGGGCGATATCCGCAAGCTTGGCCGTAAAGTCTTCCGCGGAGCCGTTGTTCTCCGCGCAGCAGTCGGAACG
>JAFTAG010000128.1 GCA_017458655.1 Ruminiclostridium sp.
ATGCTTCTTTTCTGCTTTATCTTATCATTGCTCATAGGTATCATATCTCATTATTGCCATACATCTTCTCGTAATAATCCATATACTCGCCGGAAATGATAGTCTCCCACCACTCGCGGTTGTCGAGATACCATTTGACGGTCTTTTTTATGCCGTCGGCGAACCTCGTCCCGGGGAGCCACCCGAGCTCGCGGTGTATTTTGGTCGGGTCGATGGCGTAGCGCAGGTCGTGGCCTTTGCGGTCAGTCACATAGGTTATGAGGGATTCCGGCTTTCCGAGCTCCTTACAGATCATTCTGACGATATCTATATTGCGCATTTCGTTATGGCCGCCGATGTTATAGACCTCACCTTCACGGCCGTTATGTATAACAAGGTCTATGGCTCTGCAGTGATCCTCGACGTAGAGCCAGTCACGCACGTTCTCCCCTTTTCCGTAAACCGGCAGCGGCTTGTCATTCAGCGCATTCGCTATCACAAGCGGGATAAGCTTTTCGGGGAAGTGATACGGCCCGTAGTTGTTGGAGCAGCGGCTTATGGTCACGGGCAGCCCGTATGTTCTGTGGTAGGCGAGAACGAGAAGATCGGCGGCGGCTTTTGAAGCGGAGTAGGGGCTGCTGGTATGCAGCGGGGTCTCCTCGGTGAAGAACAGGTCGGGTCTGTCGAGCGGCAGATCGCCGTAAACCTCATCGGTGGAGACCTGGTGATAGCGCTTGATACCGTGCTTCCTGCAGGCGTCCATGAGTGTCTGCGTACCGATGATATTGGTGTTGAGGAACACGCCCGGGTCTTCGATCGAGCGGTCAACGTGAGATTCGGCAGCAAAATTCACGACAATATCGGGCTTTTCCTCGGCAAAGAGCCTGTCAACGTCCTCGCGGCTGCAAATATCGGCCTTAACGAACCGGAACCGCTCATCGCCCATTACAGGTGCAAGGGTGCTGAGATTGCCGGCGTAGGTGAGCTTGTCGAGACAAACTATCCTGTACCCGGGGTACTTCCCGAGCATATAGAAAATGAAGTTGGAGCCTATAAATCCTGCTCCTCCGGTAACAATTACAGTCATTTTGACCTCCGCGGCGCATATCGCGCTCTGTATCTATTATAACCCCGTACATTCGTAAAGTCAATAATTATCTTTATTTTTTCCGATCACCCGATGAGAAACCGGCTTCTCTCCCACGCCGACGGCTTAATATGCGCGAGATCGTTTCAGACTATACAGCAAACCGATTATCTCCCCGATCGGTCCTGCGGCTCCCGTGGTATAGTCGATATGGTATGCCTTTACTTCCTGCAGGCCTGCGGCAGTTTCAACCGCAAGAGCGCAGCCCCCGCCATGCCCGGACCGATCATAGCAGGTGCCGGGAGTTCACGTGATGTTTTCGAGTCCGGAATTACCTCTGTGGGGGAATTTGAGATTTGAAGGTTTAATTTCAAGGAGATAACATATGCTTCTTTTGTGCAATATCCCGAATTATATTGTGCAGTATGACGGTTCACTTTAATTATCAATTATCGATCGGTATAAAAATGCCCTCCTGTTCTGCACAGGAGGGCAATATCTGCCGATCGGCGGTATCTTAAGCTTATGAAATTCGTGTCATACCCTCGTGAGCTATCTCAACGGTCTCGACAGCGACTTCGGAAGCCGTCGCGTTGAAATCGGGGGCTGTGTACTTCATCGGCCATGCATTGATGATCTGCCACGATGCCGCGGGAGATTCCTCTTCGTCGAGGAGCGTAACGGTAATGGTCTTTCTCTCGACCGCGCCGTTCACGCCGGTTATCATCCAGTCGTACATAACTGTGGAATCAACGATGCCCTGCTTCAGAGTGATATTGCCGTACTTTTTGAGTCCCGGTATCTTGAGGGGCGTAGTTACCATATCGCCCTCTCTGTATTCAACTACATCTATCGACGCGTCAAATCCGGTAACTTCGGAAAAGCCGCCTGCGTCAAGGCCGTCTATCTCGACCTTATACCTGAACCTTGTATGCGGATAACCCATAATTCATTATTCCCCTTTCTTTTTATTCGGCAGTGCTTGTATGCTGCGTAATTCTGAAGATTACAAATTCGGCGGGTTTCACGGGTGCAACGCCGATAACGCATACCAAACGGCCGTTGTCGATATCGTCCTGACTCATGGTGCTTCTGCCGATATTGACAAAGAATGCTTCATCGGCTGTGGAGCCCGCAAGCGAGCCGTTTCTCCACATACCGGTAAGGAATACGCTTATAGTTCTCTGAACTCTTGTCCACAGAGCCTCATCGTTAGGCTCAAATACAGCCCAGTTGGTATTCGCCTTGATGGTCTCCTCGATGAAGATGAACAGTCTGCGAACGTTGATGTACTTCCAGCTCGGATCGCTTGATACCGTTCTTGCGCCCCATACGCGTATGCCCTGACCCGGGAATGCGCGGATAAGGTTGACGCCCTTCGGGTTGAGTATATCCTGCTCGCCCTTGTTGAATCTGCTGTCGAGGCCTACGCACGCTCTTACGACTTCATTTGCCGGAGCCTTGTGGACGCCTCTGGTATTGTCGCTTCTCGCGAAGATACCGATAACGGAGCCCGAGGGCGGGATAGCGATATTCTTCTTGTCCAGCGGGTCGAATACCTGCAGCCACGGGTGATACAGAGCCGCGTAGCTTGAGGAGAAGATGTCGCGGTGAGCGATGATCTCATCGACCTTCTTGGCGTCCTTCGGAACATCGAGTACAGCGAATCTGCTCGCGAGGTTCTCGCAGTGCGCAACGAGCGTGAGCTGAACGTTCGGGTCGGTGATGCCGGGAACTGCCATAATGGAAACAACGTCGTTGTCGAGGAAGGACTGTATGCCCGTTCTCTTGCCCGCGCCGCCGTCCGTGCCGATGAAGTCGCCCGCCGTTATATCGGAAGCCGCACCGTTGCTGCCGCCGGTGAATTCCACGGTGACGAACTCGGCCTCTTCATCGTCTGTAAGGCTCTCAAACAGCGAGCCTATCGGGTTTTTGCCGGTGTAATCGACTGTTATGAGCTCCGACTTCGCGGTCTTCTTGGAGATGTAGTTGGGGCTCTCGATGTTGAACGAAACATTGTCGTAGGTCTCGGTCGTATCGTCGTATCTTACCTCCAGCGAAAGCTCGCAGGTCGTGATGACCTTGGAGGGAAGGAGGTTGGTATCGGTGATATCCGCGGAGAATTCCTTCTCGAAGGTGATAACGTTGTCCTGATTTTTCTCGACCTTGTTGTATTCAACGGTGTCGCCGTCGATAAAAGCAACGATATCGCCGGGAACAAATCCCGCGCCGTTCTTCACTCTGTACTTCCTGTCGCCCGCGGCCTCAAACGCCTGAGTTTTGGCCTTGGAGGCGGGTGTGATGCGAAGGCTTATGCTGTCGCCCCAGAGGCCGGGGTTTTTCGCCGAGAATTCGAGGTCGCCTATCTCGGCTTTAGCGTTCTTTGCGCTCTCGGGAGCAACTCTGACGATGAATGCGCGTGTACCGCCGTTTACAAAGAAATGCTCAACGGCATAAGCAAGGAAACGATACTCGCCGAACTCGTTCTCGGAGAGGAAACCGCCGTATGTTCTTCTGAAATCGGCGAAGTTGGTAACAAGCTGCGGAACACCGCCCACAGGACCCTTTTCGGCAAGTCCGATAAATCCCGCGGTACTTGTACCGACGCCCTCCATAGGCTTTCCGCCCGATTCAAATTCCTCGACATATACGCCGGGAGATAAATATTCTGCCATAAGATCGTGCTTTTACGATATGTAAAAGCTTCCCCCTTTCGGTAAAAATTTTCAGTATCCGGACATTAACTGTACTTTGATTATAACACAGTATTATAATCCGGGCACTAATCGGGATTATAATTTATGTTTCCCCATTTAACTCACCATAAATCTATGTGATTGCCGGGATAACTCACCGTAGAGTGCAGTTTGCTTTCGCCCGCGAGTTTGTTGAGTGCCTTTAACGAGGCTCTCTGCCCGCGGTGCGACCTACTTTCCGCCTGCAGGTGCGGAGAAGTATGGCGTCTCGTACCGAGCCGCTAAAGGACCGATGCAGGAAGCATCGAAGGCGGTCTGCCAAAAGCGCGCACGATGCGCGCTGCCAAGCAGCCGCCCAGCCGCACGTCGGCCGCCTCTCTTCGAGTCACCGGTTACTGCTCATCTAACGGAAAGTCCGGGTCGGTGCCCTCAGAGTAGTCGGCCGCCGGAATTAATGGGGGCAGCTCGCAGTGCGCCGGTTCCCGGCGATTTATTTCGGGTTTCCCTCTGTTTTTTTGATAGTTTTGCTTTTTGGTGAGTTATCCGGGGAATCATATAAATCTATAACAAGGCTTTTGGTTCTCGTCACGATTCAAAACTGCGGCGAAGCCGCACCACAACTATTCATTATTCACTCTTCACTATTCACTGTTCATTACATTATTTCTGTGTCAGTGAAGAGTGAATAGTTGTGGTTGCGCTGCGCGCTTGATTATATGGTGAGTTATCCGGTTGATCACGAAACAAAAAGCCCCCGGCACTTGACCGTTTTCAAGTGCCGGGGGCTGTAAAGCGTTCCCATACGCTGCCGCGCCGGATCTATCCCGCCGAAGCCTTTATTTCAGCCATAAAGCGCCGTCGGGCATTTTTATCCCCAGAACACGCTGTTGTCCCCGACGGAAAGGACATAGACATCGCAATACTGCGCCTGCCAGTTGAGGGCATCATCATAGTTGTCGGCGAATGTCCCCATATAGGCATCGGCGAGCACTCCGGAGCCCTTTATATCGCCTGTATCGGACGCCACCGCGTAGCCGTAAACGTGGGTACGGTCTTTGGAAACGATATAGACCTCCGAGCCGAAGGGAATAACGTCCGGATCAACGCCGCAGGAGCCGATAACGAGCGGGCGGCCGCTGTAGGTGCCGCTTCCCTCGGCTGCGGTATAGGCGGTGACCTTTCCCTCGAGGACGTACTCGTACTTCTCGGGGATACCGTCTTTGAGCGTGAAATTTCCCTCCCGCTTGCTGTAGGGCTCTGCAAACGCCGTTCCGCACTCGATCACTTCATTTACCGGTTCGGCCGACGTTGTATCGACAAGCTCGGTCTTCAGCAGAACGCCGCTGACGTATTTGTCGCAGGTCGTGACGGTAACGCTGCCGTCCCTGCCCTCGACGGCGACGCGCTTCTCCCCCATAGCGAGGTACGGGGAATCCACATACACCGTGTCATACGGCACATATTCTGTCCTGCTGCGCGTTTCGAGCCTTACGCGGGTTATATTTATCACCATATTCTCCGTGACGATGTCGTAGGTGGAAACATTCAGCTCATCGTAGGCACCGAGCGCGATACGCTCACGGACGAGGAGCTCCCCGACCGTTATACCCGCCGCGAGGAATCTATGCTCCTCGCCGTCTATCCTGACGGTAACGGGAAAGCCGCGTGTGACCTCCACCTCGCAGTCATCGAGGATATCGAGCCCGAGGTCGGGACATACCGCGTCGCATCTATCGACAGTGAAGCCCTCGCGTATCATAAGGTCGGCGACCTTCTCGCCTTTGATCGCGCGCGCGGTCTTTGTTATCTCTCCGTCGGTTATCGTAACGGTGGGAGCGCGCTCGACGGCGATCTCGAAGATGCCCCGCTCATTCACACCGGCGGCGGTTATCTTGTCGAACGGGTGGAGCTTTGCTCTCTGTTCGGCGACAAAGCCCTCTATAGTTTCGGCAGACGTGATTATTTCGACAGCAATGCCGTTTTCCGTAAGAAGCGCGGTGTACTGCGGCCTTGCGAGCTTTGCGGCACCGAGACAGGTGACAGCCGCCGCGGTAACGGCCATAGCCGCGATAACGGCAGTCCTGCCCGATACCGAGCCGCCGTTGTCGGTAAACAGATCCTTCGGCATTACGTTTCCCCCTTTCATAGTTGTTTTTGGGTGTCCAATAATCATTATTGCCGTTTTTTCTAAATTATAACCATACCGACCATTAAAGTCAAATATATCCAAGCCCTTGTTTTTGGTAAAACTGACAGATTTTGCCTTAAAAAATTGTATAACAATACCTGTCCCGCCACCATATATATGCCGACAAGGAAAAACATTATACCCGCAGTATAAATAATTGTAAAAAATCAACAAATTGTACTTTTCCGCTTTCAGAGATCGTCTCGCTCTATTCTCTCATGCGGATGTTCACGCTCTCCCGGCACATACAGCAATATATCGCCGAGGCCGCACTGTAAAAAGTCACATATACGGGCAAGCACCGGCAGGTCTATACGCGTGACCTTGTTGTTGCAGTAACTGTTGAGCTGCGTGGCACTCAGCCCGCAGTTTTTTATTATGCTGTATTTGCTGACACCGTGTGCCTTTCTGTATTCCTCTGCTGTGGATATTCACAGTGTTTGCGAGCCGTTTCATACTTAAAGCGCAGATAAAAAAGCTTGAGGCGGAAAAAGACGTTATAAGGCAGGATCCCTCGCTGGGCTGGATCCCCGAAAACTATCGTATGTCGCTCTGCTATGACAAGCTTAAAGAGTATGCTCAGTACAACCGCGCGAGCAGCGTAAGGGAAGCGCTTGACCTGCTGTCGAGAGAGCTCCACGAGCTGAAAATGGAGCTGAGCGCAATAGCAATGACGGCTCAATAAAACCAAATACGGCACAAAGACCGCTTAACAGGCTATTGACCCGTTAAGCGGTCTTATCCTTTCATATCTCCCCGAGCATAGCGGAAAGCAGCTCCTCCGGCTCGCCGCCCGCCGGAATGACCGGCACCCCGAGAGCCTCCGAGACCTGCGCGAGCGTGACATCATCAAGAAATATATCCTCATCGGCTTTGAGCATGGAGCGCGGAATGATGACATACTCCCCGAGCTCGTGCTTATGAGGCGTGAGACGGTTTATCAGGTCGCCGCCGGTCACAAGCCCCGCGACCGTTACGGTATGCCCGAAAAAGTCGTTGCTTATCGGATAGACCGTGATGCTCACATTCGGGAACTTATCCTTAACAAGCCCGGCGAGCTGCACCATAAGCGGCGCCGCGAGAACTCCCGTAGCCGACGAGATGTGAAGCTCACGGCCGTCCCCCTCGCATTCCGCAAGCTCGTCCGCAAAGCCGTCCCGTAGGTACGCCCACATACCGACGCCATTCTCGTACTGGTCGAAGCTGCCGTAATACTCACTCGGCGGCAATTCCCGCCCCGCCGTGATAAAAAGCTCGTCCGCGGGATATACCACCCGTTCGCCGTATTTTTCGAGCATGGCGTCCCCGAAGCTCTCGATGATGTCGATAGCCTCGCCCGCCGACTGCTTGTCGTGCAGCTGTATCTGCGGCAGACCCTCGCGGAATTTCGTAGCCCCGAAGGGCACCACCGCAACGCTCTGCACCGCGGGGTACAGCTCCGTCAGGTCGGAAAGCGTTTTGCGCAGGTGCTCCCCGTCATTGTAGCCGCGGCACAGCACTATCTGGCAGTTCATCGTGATACCGCCCTCCTCCATTTGCTTTATATACCGCAGCACATCGCCCGCGAAGCGGTTGCACAGCATCTTCTTCCGCAGCTCGGGGTCGGTGGTATGCACCGAGACATTGACATTCAGCTTCATCTTTATAATGCGCTCGATGTCGCTGTCCGTCATATTCGTAAGCGTGATATAGCTTCCCTGTAAGAAGCTCAGGCGGCTGTCATCGTCCTTGAAATACAGCGTCTCGCGCATACCGGGCGGGAGCTGGTCGATGAAGCAGAACACGCATTTGTTGCGGCAGGAGTGCTTCTTGTCCATAAGGTAGGTCTCGAAGTTCAGCCCGATATCGTCGTAATCGTCCTTCTTTCGCACCTTGACCGTCCGGGTCACGAGGTCGAGCGTAAGCGTTCTCTCGTAGCAGTAGAAGCCGTAATCCAGCGCGTCGTTTATGGGGTGCCCGTTTATGGCGGCAAGGGTCTCCCCCGCCTTTACGCCCGCTTTGGCCGCGGGAGAACGCTCAGTTACCGAAGTTATAACGACCGACATATTGTGACCCCCTTTCCCGAACGGGATTTAAAAGAAAGACAGCAGTACCCAACGGCACTGCTGTCCGATCTTACGTTTTTGAAGCGTTAGCCTTCGCTGTGAGCGATGACTTCCTTACCCTTGTAATAACCGCAGCTGCCGCAAACTCTATGTGCGAGCTTGAGCTCACCGCAGTTTTCACAGCGTGAAAAAGCAGGTGCAGATAACTTCCATACCTGTGAACGTCTCTTGTCACGTCTTGCCTTGGATACTTTTCTCTTCGGAACTGCCATTATTCGCACCTCCCTTTGATATATCGATATTTATGACCTAATACGCAAAGCGCACTAAAATCGGCACGATATATATTATACCATAAATATCCGGATTTGTCAATAGGTAATCAGATATATTTTTTCACACTTTCGGGAAGATCCGCGAGTTCGGCCGATATCGTGAATGTAACGGTGATATTTTCGGTGATGAGCGAGATCCTGTCGAGCATTTTTCCCACGCATTCAAGGTCGCGGCCGACGATCCTGAGAGTACCGTCGATGAAGATATCGGTGATATCGTAGTTGGACGCGAGCATACCCGCGATGAAGCCGTACATATCATCGTAATCCTCGATCTTGTAGTCCTCAATATTGATCAGTCGGATCTTGTGGTAAATATCAACATTGAGAGAAGAACCAAGCTGGATGGCAACGACATTGCCCTTACTTTCTTTTTCCGCGGCGTGTATCGCCTCGATCAGGAGCTTTGTCTTTCCGGCGCCCTTTTTGCCTGCGATCAGTTTTACCATAATGATTGTCCTCCGATTGTAATTTTTTGTTGAAATTGTATATTCCGGGGCTTACCCCCTCGAGAGCCTTACCGGCTCAGTTTAACTTTGCCTCGAGCTCGGCCTTTCTGTCCTCATAGCCGGGCTTTCCGAGAAGCGCGAACATATTCTTCTTGTAGCTCTCAACGCCGGGCTGGTCGAACGGATTAACGCCGAGCATATAGCCGGAGATAGCGCAAGCCTTTTCGAAGAAGTAGATCATATAGCCGAGTTCATATTCATTCAGCTCGGGGACCTCAAGCACGATGTTGGGAGTACCGCCTTCGGTGTGAGCGAGAACTGTTCCCTCGAACGCCTTTCTGTTGACTACCGACATATTCTGGTCGGACAGGAAGTTGAGCCCGTCGCCGTTTGTCGGGTCTTTCTCGATGAAGAAGTCCTTCTGTGCCTTGCCGAACTGCACGACAGTCTCAAACAGTATGTTCGAGCCGTCCTGAATGAACTGGCCGAGCGAATGGAGGTCGGTGGAGAACACGGCGCTTGCCGGGAACAGACCCTTGCCGTCCTTGCCCTCGCTCTCTCCGAACAGCTGCTTGAACCACTCATTCATCATAGCAAACGACGGTTCGTAAGCAACGAGCATTTCCACAGCTCTGCCCTTGCGATAGAGTATATTGCGGAGTGCCGCGTATTTGTAGCACTCGTTCTTTGTGATATCGGGGTCGTTGAAGTCGTCCATAGCGGCCTTTGCGCCGTTCATCAGCGCGTCTATGTCGCAGCCCGCGACAGCTATCGGCAGCAGACCCACCGCTGTGAGCACGGAGAAACGCCCTCCGACATCGTCCGCGATAACGAAGGTCTCATAGCCCTTCTCGTCGGACAGTTCTTTAAGGGTGCCGCGCTTCTTGTCTGTTGTGGCGAAAATACGCTCTTTTGCGCCCTGTTCGCCGTATTTCTTCTCGAGCAGCGCTCTGAACACTCTGAAAGCGAGGGCGGGCTCGGTAGTGGTACCCGACTTGGAAATGACGTTGACGGAGAAATCTCTCCCCTCAACGAGCGAAATGACCTCGTTCAGATATGTAGGGCTTATGGTATTGCCTATGAAGTATATTTCGGGAGTGTCTTTTTTAAGGGAATTGTAGAGGCTCGAGCGAAGCGCCTCGATAGCGGCTCTCGCGCCAAGGTAAGACCCGCCGATGCCGATAACTATCAGCACATCGCTGTTCTTCTTGATCCTTTCAGCCGCAGCCTTTATGCGTGCGAACTCTTCCTTGTCGTAATCTGCGGGCAATGTTGTCCAGCCGAGGAAGTCGCTGCCGAGACCGTTCTTCCCGGAAAGCGTCTTGTGTGCTGCTTCAACAGCGGGCTGAATGCCCTTATACTCGTTCTCCGAAACGAATGACGCGAGGTACTTATCGTTTACTTTGAGTGACATGATCTTATCTCCTTTTGTTTTCCTTTTTCTACACTTTCGTTTTAAGCGACTCTGTCGCTACATAAATTATTATACCTTAAATTTCGATTTTTTGCAAGTGGTTTTCCATTATGTTAGTATCTTTGTCGAATATACAAAATTTCGCCACCTTTTTTTGTGCAATTTGTCAAAAGAGCAGTGAGGCCGCTGACGCTCGAGAAACGTGTCTCGCCTGAGGGCGAGCCACCTGGGGAAAAGGAAACCTTTCTTGGAAGAAAGGTTTCCTCTCCCCCAGACGGAAGCCGTCCCCAGACCCCCACTCTTTCGAAAAAACCGTATTGGCTTCGCAATTGGACTTATAGAGACTGCGCCTATTGCCAAATAGTGCTCATAACGGCAACCAAGCTCGCCGCAAGAAGGCTCCCATTCCCTCGTCGAGCCGAGCGCCCGACCCGGGAGAACTTCCAAACTCGTACTTTTCTACGGTGGCCTGATGTGCAGTAAGCACCCCGATGTGAGCGCGACAGCGATAAACCGGTGCATTCCCGCTTAATTCCGTCGCCGTCTCGTCAAAGAGGCTGCCTGCGCCGGTTCTTTCTTACACACACAGCACTTTACCGAAAGTCTGAACGACCTTATATATACCAAACTCCCGCAGCCTTCTTTGACAAGACGGCGATACGCGCCCTTTAGCGGCTCGGTACGAGACGCCATACTTCTCCGTCGCTTCGGACGGAAAGTAGGTCGCCGCGCCGGCAGGGATGCCGAAAAGCGGCACAATTTTTCTTGCGGGCGAAAAGAAACCATTATCCAATTCCGACAATTCTGCATATACTATGAAAAACACTGCCGAACGGAGGAATAACTATGTGCGGAATAGCAGGCTGGACAGACTACAGGGAAGACCTGACGCGATACGGTGCGATAGCGGCGGAAATGGCCGCCCGTATAACTCACAGGGGGCCGGACGCGGGCGGGGAGCATTATACCCGGGAGTGTATGCTGGTACACAGGCGGCTGTCGGTGATCGACCCGGAGAACGGCGCACAGCCGATGACATACGGCGACTTTACGATAGTGTATAACGGGGAGCTGTACAACACCGACGAGCTGCGAAAGCGGCTCAAAACGCTCGGACACACGTTCGATACACGAAGCGACACCGAGGTGCTGCTGAAAGCTTATGCCGAGTGGGGGAGCGACTGTCTCGCCGGGCTGAACGGCATTTACGCGTTCGCCGTGTGGAACAAGCGCACCCGGAAATTGTTCCTCGCGCGGGACAGGGCGGGCGTAAAGCCGCTGTTCTACCACATTTACGACGGCGGGATAGTATTTGCGTCGGAGATAAAGGCTCTGTTTGCAAACCCGCACTGCAAGCCGCGTCTCGGCATAGAGGGCGCTGCGTCGCTCATGCTGCTCGGCCCCGCGAGAAAGGGCGGTCTCGGCGTATTCGAGGGGATAGAGGAGCTTAAACCGGGCGAATGCGCCGAATTTGACGAAAAGGGGCTGCACAAGCGGCTTTACTGGCAATTGCAGGCAAAGCCTCACACCGAAACGCTCGACGAGACCGGGGAACACCTCGCGTTCCTGATAAAAGACAGCGTGGAGCGTCAGCTCGTGAGTGACGTGCCGCTGTGCACGTTCCTGTCGGGAGGCCTCGATTCCAGCCTCATAAGCGCGATAGCCGCTGACAGGTACCGCAAGGACGGACGCCGCCTGTCAACGTGGTCGATAGACTACAAGGACAACCGCAAGAACTTCACCCCGTCGGCGTTCCAGCCGGACGAGGACGCCCCGTGGATAGTGAAAATGAGCGAGTACATCGGTTCCGACCACACGAACGTCGTAATAGACTCCCCCGCTCTCGCGGAAGCCCTCACACCGTCGATGCTTGCCCGCGACCTTCCGGGAATGGCCGACGTTGACAGCTCGCTGTACCTTTTCTGCGGCGAAGTGAAAAAGCGCTTCACGGTCGCAATTTCGGGGGAATGCGCCGACGAGATATTCGGGGGCTACCCGTGGTATCACAAGCCCGAGCTGCTGTTCGCCGCGGGATTTCCGTGGGCACGTTCGACCGTGAAGCGCGCCGCACTGCTGCGGGACGATATCGCTGCGAAGCTCGACCCGGTCGCTTATGTTGCCGATGCCGCAAACGAAACGGTCAAGGGAATGTCATTCCTCGAAGACGACAGCGCCGAAGACAGGGCCCGCCGCAGAATGTTCCTGCTGAACTTCTATTGGTTCATGCAGACGCTGCTCGACCGCAAGGACAGGTGCTCAATGGCGCATGGGCTCGAAGTGCGTGTGCCGTTCTGCGACCACCGTATCGCCGAATACGCCTACAACATACCGTGGGAAATGAAAGCCCTCGGCGGCCGCGAAAAAGGCCTTGTCCGCAAAATAGCCGAGCGGTATATGCCCCGCGATGTGGCTTGGCGCAAGAAGTCGCCCTACCCCAAGACGCATAACCCGTCCTACGCCGCAATGGTGTTCTGCCGCTTCAAAGCCGCCGCCATGAAGCCCGACTGCCGCCTGACAGTCCTGCTCGGGCGGGATAAACTCGATGAGCTCGTCTCCACCGAAGGCAAGAGCTTCTCGGAGAACTGGTACGGACAGCTTATGACCACGCCGCAGATGTTCGCGTACCTGCTGCAATTGGAGGACTGGTTCAGGGCTTATGAACCGGAGATACTTTTTTGATACTATATAAAAGTTCCCCCGTTTTCTTCTCGGGGGAACTTTAGATTTGTTAAGGTGCGGAATGTTCTTTTTTTCTTCGCCTTGCCAATTATACAGCAGGTGTGAGGATTTGTCAAGGGTATCCAAAAATAATTTTTCCTCTGTTATCTGTGGAAAAATTTTTTTCGGAGCCTCCCTTGACAAACCCTCCCGCCTGCTGTTTGCGGCAAACAAGCGAAGAAAGGAAAAGAATGCTGTGCAGTAGGGTGCAAGTCCGCACAGTCTTGTGCACGATCAGCACAATTCTGCAAAATGCGCACTCACTCTCAAATCTAATTGCGAAGCCGGCAAAGTTTTTTGGAAAGAGAGGGGGGTCCGGGGGGAGAGGATAACCTTTTGTTCACAAAAGGTTTCCTCTTCCCCCGGTCTCAAGCGTCAGCGACTCTCTTCTCTCTCGAGCGTCAGCGGCTCTCGTCACCGCACAGGAACGCGAACACGAGGGCGGCGGCGGCGTTCCAATAGATAGTTACCTCGTTGAGAGAGAAGCAGTCCTTGTTATCTGCGAAGCACTTCATAGGCGGGGTGCCGGGCGGGATGATCTCTTTGGCGCGCCGATCGTTCAGCTGTCTGTTGGGGCCTCCGCAGACCATACCGGGAATGCACTCGTCTATGCCGTCGGCGAACGCGGGGCGCAGATGCGGGTCGTTGCAGGAATACTCGCCGCAGCCCGTAACATAGCTGATACCCAACGGGTTTCTGCCGAGCAGGACGTGTATCTGCTCCTCGGCGAAGCGCGCGAACTTCTTGTCGCCGGTGAATTTTAGCGCAAGTATCATCAGCAGCGCGTTGTGCATCATTCGCATATTGCTTCCCCAGAAGTAGTCGTCATCGCTCATGGCGGCGCCGTAACCGCTTTCCGCGGCCTTGTCGGTGAGCCAGTACGCCTCGCCCGTGATGAATCCCATAAGCTCCTGCACCTTTGTCTCATTCCTGTCGGGACGGTCGGTGAGGATATACGCAAGCGAGCCGAAGCCGCCCACCGCCCAGTGTCCGAACGATGTGCGCAGATATGTGGGCATTCCCGCAAGCTTCTCGCTTTGACGCTTAAATTCGGCGTGCGCCCGCTCGCTGCCCGTAAGAGCGTACATTTCCGCGGCCGCCCAATACCTGTTGTCGGTATCGTCCTCTTCGCCGTATTCACCCGTGTTGCAGCCGTCGGGGTTTCTGAAGCTTATCGCGTCGGGGTGCGACTCCAGAAAGTCGAAAGCGCTGCCCGCCGCGGCCTTCAGCCTTTCGGCGAACGGTTTGTCGTAGGGCTCGTAAATGCCCGCAGCAAGCGCACATACGGCGCAGAGGTCGGCGGTCGCGGAGGTGCTCACCGGGAATATATACAGCTGCCCGTCATCGTCCTCCGGCATAACGAACGGCGCGTGCAGCATCGTAGTCACCTTGTGGTAAGCGGAGCCGTCCTCTTTCTGCATCTTCATCAGCCATTCGAGCTCGTAACGGCATTCGGCGAGTATATCGGGAAGCTCCGAGCCGCTTTCGGGGATATTCAGCTCGAGCCCGTCAAACGCTTTGGGGAACATTCTGAACGCATAAAGGAGCTGCGCGCAGGCACACGCCCCCGCGGTGACGTATCTGCCGTAATCGCCCGCGTCATGCCACCCGCCGGACACCTCCCTTACCGTTCCCTCGCCATAGACCTCAGCCACCTCGCTGTGGCAGGGCGCATGGGTGAATCTGCCGGCGTGCCTCTCCTCGAGACCGCAGCCGCAGCGCAGATAGTAGAACGCCTTTATCACGCTGAAAAACACGTTTTTATAGACTCCCTCGCCTATACGAAAGCGCGCGGAGGTCTTCCCGCCCGCGGCGATACGGTATGTCCCGGGAGCGTTGAACGCGGTGAGATCGGCAATATAAACATCATCGTCCGAGCATTTGTCATGCCCGAAGAACGTCACTTCGTGCTCATATACGATGTCGCCGTTTTCGTTGACCACCGAGAAATGATCCGCGGGAAAGGTCAGCACCGCTGTTTTGCGGCAGCCCGGTCTGTAGCCCGCCTGATCCGCGTATATGCCGGGAAGCGGCTCCGGGTCGCTCCCGCCGAAAAAAGTCTTAGCCATTGAGTTTCTCCATAACAATTTATACGACACAACTGCTTTTAGTTAACAGTTAACAGGTTACAGTTAACAGTTGTGGTGTCCGCTTCGCGGACATATTTGAATCGTGACGAGATTCAACAGTTTTTTTATTCTTGTCACAATTCCGATAAGCGGCGAAGCAGCCCTTATTAGTTAACAGGTTACAGTTAACAGTTAACAGTTGTGGTGTCCGCTTCGCGGACATATTTGAATCGTGACGAGATTCAACAGTTTTTTATTCCTGTCACAATTCCGATAAGCGGCGAAGCCGCCACCATAACTGTAACCTGTTCACTGTTAACTGTTAACTGTTTTCAGTTGTGGTGTCCGCTTCGCGGACATATTTGAATCGTGACGAGATTTAAAAGTATCATCTTTTTTGCCACAATTC
>JAFTAG010000129.1 GCA_017458655.1 Ruminiclostridium sp.
AAATGCCGAAATGAGCGATAAATGTGCATATATTCGCGTAATCCGTGATGCTCTCGGGCGGGTCTTTGGTAATATCCACGGACATAAGCTCCCACTTTTCAAGCTCGTTCGGCTCCGCAAGCGCGAGCAGACTGTCGGGTATGGTGTTTATCGCGAAGAACGGGTAATAGAACGCCTGCCGCGTCTGCTCCTTCTCCCATTCGTCCTTATCGGCTTCGGGTACGGCCTCGGGAATTGATAACCAATCTTCAAGGTCTGTTTCCGTGCCGTTTATTATCACCGACTTTATCAGCTCCGGTGAGGGCGTGGACTGACGGTACAGCAAATAATGATAGCTGTCGTCGTTCGCGCTGAAAAACGGGCGGGAGCCGTCGAGCGTTATATTCACCGGCGTGTCGTCGTACAGCCACACGATATCCGCATTCAGCTCATACTCGTCCTTCCACTTCCCGTCAAAAACAAATCCGACCGTGTATTTGCAGATGTCGATGTGCTTAAGCGTTATCGTATCGCCGTTGGGCTGGCTTACGGGAACGCCGAGATCTATGGAATAGCCGCCCATATCGTCCGGCATTGTGACGGTATAGACATAATACGGCTCCGTCATATCCGCGGGATACTTGCTCGCATCGGAAGTCATCACCATTATATCCATGCTCCGCATAAGCTCGCAGTTCGTGTGCTGCCAGCTCACCGAGACGGTCTTATCGTCCCTGACGTGCACGGTGGTTTTTTCCTCCGGCCGTATCCTCACATCGCCGTGAACAGCTTGCAGTATGACATCGTTGGCAAAGCTGCCGGGCAGCTCGTTCTCGCGGATCACCGCGTCGCTCTCATATTTTTCGGGTACTCCGCCGTCGAATGTTATCTCGTAACTGAGATAAAGCGTCATACCGTCGTACCAGTACTGCGTGAATTTGCAGGAAAAACCGTTGAAGCGGTAAACGGGCTCCTCCGGCACGCGCCACATACCGAGAGTGGGTGTGGGCTCCCCGGCCGCGTCATTTCCGGCGGTAGTCGCGGGATGCCCGGGGTCGGCCGTGGGTGCGGCTTCGTGTTCGGAAGTCGCCGCCACGGTGACCGACGGGTTCGAGCCGCCCGGGCCGCCCTCTTTCAGCCCGCCGTTCTCGATAACGAATTTCAGCCCGAAAAAGCACCCCGCGAGCACGGCTGCCGCTCCCGCGATATATCCCGCCGCGGTCAGCACGCTGTGGAAACGCTCGGAGGCCGTCGGCGCCGCGGAAACAAACCCGCCTCGCGCGCGGATATTAACGTTTTCGGCAGTCCCCGCGCGTTTTGTTATATTGTCGAGCGCGGTTCCGACATCGGAGGGCGGGTAACGATTCTCCGCGTCGGAAAGGGCTTTCTCAAAGAATTCTTTATATTCCATAGTCAGCGCTCCTTTCACTGTTCAGCAGCTTCCCGAGCTGCTTTCTTCCGCGCATCAGCCGGGACAGTACCGCGGACTCGTTTGTTTCCGTTATCTTCGCTATCTCCTTGACCGAATATCCCTCGCAGTAGTGCATATACATAGCCGTGCGGTTCTTCTCGCCGAGCTTTAAGAACAGCTCAAACACGCTGCCGCCGTCCTTGTCCTTGTCGTCGTAGTGGAGCTTGCCCGCCGCCGCTTCGAGCGGTACCGTGCTTCTTCGCTTCCTTGAACGCAGCAGGTCTATGCTGTGATTTATGGCGCACCGAAGCACCCACGCCTTGACGTGCTCGTCATCGCTGAATTTTTCACCGCAGGTGTACAGCTTAAAGAACACGTCCTGCGCGATATCGTCCGCGTCCTGCGGGTGTCTGCAGCGGCACAGCGCCGTTCTGTACACGCTTTTGTAATACTGCCGCATATAGCGTTCAAGCTCACTGTCGGTCATTCCTGTCCCTCTTTCTGCTTGTTTTGTTGCTCCGGAAAGCAAATATCTGAATTTAGTCCTTTCTCCTTGCATCCGACGGGGAGAAAGAACAGAGATCGGCTGCCGAAGCGGTAAAAGCGCTTTTAAGGAAACGATGATTAAAGATTGTGCGTCGATCGTGTCGTGAATTTAGTCGGCAGATTGTACAAATTTTCCGCAGGCTTGCCGGCGCAAGTCAAGGAAAAGTTGTGCAATATGACGGCTGAAGGCGCGATACGAGCGG
>JAFTAG010000130.1 GCA_017458655.1 Ruminiclostridium sp.
CCTTTATGTGGGGGTTCCACCCCACACCCCCGGGTTCGTGGGGTACGCCCCATTTAAAAGATGTTATCAAGCGAGAAGCGGCGGCCGGCGCGATGCGCCTCGATAAGCTGTACGGCGTCGCGGCATTCCTTCGCGGCGTCCTCGGGACTGCTCTCCGAAAGCGACACGGCGTGTATCAGCGCTTGGGTTATCTCAAACGCACTTTCGAGATCGGTGATGAATATACTGCCACGGCGAAAGCTCTCCCACCGCTCGGAGAGCTTTTTTGCGTTTTCGGCAAGATATGCCGTATCACCGCGCATTGCCGCTGCCTCAAGCGTCACGAGCCCGTCCGATATCGCTGCGGCTTCATTATCCGACAGCACTGCCGATGTTATACCGAGGGCGGTCATCCCCGCAAGAATAAACAGGCACACGATGAGCCGCTTCATTCCCCGTCGCCGTCCTTTCTTATCAGCGTTATTTCCCCGTCCTTCGCGACCGTGAGCAGGAACACCCCGTCAAGCCCGACACCGCGCTCCGTGAGCAGGCCGCTCAGCTCCCGCTCGGTCATTCCCGCTGCGGAAAGGCCGCTTTTCACCGCCGCACCGTCTTTCACCACGACAGCGGGCGGGTCGGTCTGCCCGTCGGTCATTCTGTAGAAATTTATCTTCCCCGTAGTCTCGACGATCGCGTAACGCACCTCTCTCACATCGAATATACCCTGCTCACGCATGGCCTCAAGCACGTCATCGACCGTATAGCGCAGGTCGGTGAGCATACGGCGGTCTATTTTTCCCTCGGATATTATCACCTTGGGGTGTCCCGCCACGACGGAGCGCAGCTTCGGGAACCGCAGCAGCACCCACGACATTATCACATCTATGCACACTATCATCAATATCGGCACGATCCCTATCAGCATAGGCGCGGTGGGATCCTCTATCGACAGCGTGGCGATATTCGACACCAATATCGTTGTGACGAGCTCGCCCGGCTGGAGCTCTCCGAGCTGTTTTTTTCCCATAAGCCGCATCATTGTTATCACGACGGCGTACAGTATCACGGTACGCACCATTATTATCAGCATTTCCGCACCCCCGGAGAAATAAACATCTTTTCGTTTCGCGGTTATTTTTCACAAAATGTAATAATTTATACATTTTCGCGCAAAATAGCAGAAAACGCACAACATCACAACTGCTTCACTACGCTTTCGGTTCCTTTGTCGTACAAAGGAACCGGGTCGGGAGTTTGAGGGGAGGGCAGAGCCCTGCCCTTATGTGGCTCGCCCACAGGCGAGACACTTCTCCCGAGCGCAGGCGGCCTCTCAACAAGGAGTCTTACCATGCTTGACACACGACTTGAACACAACTGTATAGATCTGCTTGCGGCGATGCGCGGGAGCAGCGACCTTTTGCTGAAACGGGCTAAAGCGGGCGGGGTGGACGTATGCTTTGTGACGTTCGGGGGGCAGACCGATGCCAACAAGCTTGCGAACCTTGTATTCCGGCCGCTCCTTTCGATAACGGGGGAAGTTACGCCGGAGCGGCTTGCGGAGATGATCGGTTCGGAGCTGCCCGCGGCCTGCGAGGAAAAGACCGTCGATACCGTCGAATCGGTTCTGGGAGCGGCTATGAGCGGGGAATGCGTCATACTGATCGACGGCATCGGAAAAGGCTTTGCTATCGGGGTGCAGGGCTTTGAGACCCGCTCGGTGACGCAGCCCGAGACCCACCGCAATATACGCGGCTCGCGGGAGGGCTTTGTCGAGACGCTCACTACGAACATCAGCCTTGTGCGGCGGCGCGTCAAGTCGCCCGACCTCGTGATACGCACTATGAAGCTCGGGAAGACCTCCGTGACCGACGTGTGCCTCTGCTGCATCGACAGTATGACCGATAAGAAGCTGCTCGCTGCTGTGACCGAACGGCTGCGGGAGCTGCCGCTGTCACTTATTTTGGAGAGCGGGTATGTGCAGCCTTTCCTTGAAGCGAAAAACCCGCTTTTCAGCGAGGCGGGAGCTACCGAGCGCCCGGACGTGTTCGTGTCGAAGCTGTACGAGGGGCGCATCGGCGTTATCGTGGACGGCTCGCCCTTCGCGCTGTACGTCCCCAAGCTGTTCAGCGAGAATTTCATCACGCTCGACGATTACCTCGACAAGCCGCTCTTTACGCTGTTCATACGGCTCGTGCGGTATATGGCGTTCCTTATCGCCATACTGCTGCCGGGATTTTACGTCGCTCTGGCTAACTTCCACCCCGAGCTGATACCCGACGCGCTGCTGCGGAACCTCGCCGCTTCCGAGGCTCTTACTCCCTACAGCGTACTGACCGAGTGTATGATCCTTGACGTGTTCTACGAGATAATGCGCGAGGCGGGACTGCGCCTGCCCTCAAATGTCGGACACGCGGTAAGCATCGTCGGCGGTATCGTCATCGGCGACATCGTGGTCTCGGCGGGGCTGGTCGGCGCGCCTATGCTGCTTACCGTGGCGATAGCCTCGATATCGGGCTACATCGTCTCCGACCTGAGCAACCAGATCTCGGTGATGAGGTTCGCTTTCATCGTTATGGGAGGGCTTTTCGGTCTGTTCGGGCTGACCGTGACCGGCTTCATCTTCTGCGTGTGCGTATGCTCCCTGCGCTCTTACGGGTACCCGTTCACTATGCCGATATCGCCGTTTTCCCGCAAGGCTATGCGGGACACGTTCGCGCGGGCGGGCTGGCGGGAGCTCTCCCGCTCCGACCCCGATATTTTCCGCAAAACCGAGGAGGGTAACAATGAGCCGTGAAACAACTGTCGGAGCGCTCGAATTCGCCGCCGCGCTCGCTCTGACGCGGGTATTTTCCGAGGCCACGAGCCTGCCCGGCGAGTATGTCACCTACGGTATGCAGCGCTTTACCGTGGTTATCGTGTCATTTCTGCTGACTGCCGCGGTTTATATCCCGCTGTATTTTCTGACGTGTAATATACCCTCGGGTATATTTTCTCCCGACAGGCGCGGAAAGGCTCTGCACGGCTTCACTACCGCGTTTTTCGGAGTATTCCTGCTTGCCGGGGCAGCGGACACCGGACTGCGGGCACATTACTACGCATCGAGTACGGTGTTTGACTCCGCGCCCTCGTGGTATTTCTACATCTTCATCGGCGCAGCGCTGACATTCGCGGTCGCAAGCGGCTTCGGGGCGGTATCTCGCACGGCGCTGCTCGTAGCGGCGGCACTCGTGATGCTGTTCGTGCTGATGACGGCAGCGCTCGCGGGGGAGATAAAGCCCGACCGGCTGTACCCCGCCCTTATCGACGACGCGCAGACCTTCCCGCAGGAGGTGATCCGGGAATTCTCACTGAACGGCGAGCTGCTCATCTTCGCAGCGCTTTACGGGAGGGTGCGCGGCGGGAAGCGCGTTATCCCGCTGTATCTCGGCATTTCCTGCGCTATGATACTTGCGATGACGCTGCTGTACAACACCGTGTTCGGGTATCTCACCTCGAAGCTCGATTACCCGTTTTACACGCTCTCATCGGTGTCCGATATCACGCTGCTGCACCGTATCAACGGCATCGACGTGATGATATGGGTAATGGCGGCGGCGGTGAAGCTCGCGCTGTTCACGTTCGCAGTGCGCGCTCTGGTGCGGTCTCACCTGCGAAACGCAGCCGCCGTGAACATCATAACGGCGGGCTTCGCACTGGCGGCACTCGGGCTGTCGTGGGCATTCACCAAGCGGCCGGAGCTGTTTGCGCCGATAAAGGCGCTGTGCGAAACTGGGCTCCCGCTCGTTATCGCCGCGCTGCTGCCGCTTGCCGACGCACTGCCGGCGATACTTCGGAAGAAAAGGAGTGAGCGGATATGAAAAAAGTGCGTATCGCGTTCCTTGCGGCGACGGTGCTTACGCTGTCGGGATGTGTTCCGCACACCGAGCTCGATAAGCTGGCGATCGCGGAAATGGTGGGTATAGACCGCGACGCCGACGGCTGCACCGTGACGCTCCAATACTTCAACACCGACGCGTCCGGGGGAGTTACCGCGGTGGACAGCTCCTCGCCGAACGCCGTTACCGCAAAGGGCAGGGGCAAGACCGTCGAGGCCGCTCTTGAAGCGGTGTCGTACACCTCCGGCAAAGAAGTGATGCTGGGTGCGGCGGAGATGATAGTGTTCGGCAGCGGCGCGGCGGACAGGCTCCACGACCGCCTCAGCTTCGCGGCGTCGCACTACACGGGCAATCCCCGCTGCTATGTGACATTCACCGACGGGAGCGCCGCCGATATACTGAATGTGAAGTTCACCGAGGGCAACGCTTCGGTCGATAAGCTTGAGGGAATGATGAAGAACGCCGAGGCTCTCGGGCTTTGCAGGACGCTGCGGCTGTACGAGGCGATGGAAATGCTCAGCGAGCCGACCGAAAGCCTCGTAATGCCGATGATGACGCTGTACGAAGCGAATTCCGACTACACCGAGAACGGCAAAAGCATAACGTTCACGGGCGGGGCGCTCTGCACGGGCGGCAGGTTCGCGGACAAGCTCACGGTGAGCGAGATGTCGGGCGTACACCTGCTCACGACCCGAGGCGGCACCTGCGAGATGACTTTCGCCATAGGAAGCGAGGACGCGCGTGTAATGCTCTACGGCATAAGCGCCAAAGTCACTCCCGGCCTGTCGGAAGGCACCCTGACACTGCGGTTCGACATCTCCGCCGACTGCAAATATGTGGGTACAAGCCTCACCGACCCGTACCGCTCCCGCGATAAGCTCCGCGAGCTCTGCGAGCAGGAAATGACCGCCCGCGCCACATCCGCACTGTCAAAGGCGCTCACCGCCCACGGCGCCGATATCTTCGGCCTGAGCTATAAAATAAGAGCCCACAGCCCCGCCCTCTGGCAGCAGATAGAAGGAGAGTACCGAGATAAGCTCAAAGCAGCAGACATAGAAGTACAAACCCGCGTCAGCATAGAACGCTTCGGCACCGTCCACGGGTGA
>JAFTAG010000020.1 GCA_017458655.1 Ruminiclostridium sp.
GGACTTCATCAGATCGCGGCTGCCCGCGGACGCTGAAGTTTCCACCGATAATATCGGCAATCTGATAGTTTTCAAAAAAGGCGCAAAGACGCCGAAAAATAAAATAATGTACTGTGCACACATGGACGAAGTAGGCTTTATCATCACCGATATTGCGTCGGACGGGCGGCTGAAGCTTGCCCCGGTGGGCGGTATCTCCCCCGATGTGGTATTCGGCAGGCGTATCGTTCTCAAAAGCGGGCGGGTCGGCGTTATCGCAGCGAAGCCTGTACACCACCTGTCCGACGGCGAAAAGGACAGGCAGCCGAAGATCGAGGAGCTTTCAGCTGACATCGGCGCCAAGGATAAAGAAGAGGCCGAAAAACTCGTTGAGCGCGGGGAATACTGCTATTTCGACGGCGCTTACGAGGAATTCGGCGAAGGCTTCATCAAGGGCAAGGCGCTCGATGACCGGGTCGGCTGCGCGATAATGCTCACGCTGCTGAACAGCGAGCTCACTTTTGATGCGTGGTTCGTGTTCACCGTGCAGGAGGAGATCGGCACAAGGGGCGCTGCCTGCGCGGCGTACAACGTAAAGCCCGATATCGCGGTGATACTCGAGACCACCACAGCCTGCGATATTCCCGGCTCGGAGGGCGAAAAGGCCGTCTGTCGGCTCGGCGAGGGCGTTGTGGTATCGTTCATGGACAGATCGACGATCTACGACCGCGAGCTGTACCGCATAGGCCGCGAGACCGCGGGGAATGCGGGCGTGAAGCACCAGACAAAGACCCTTGTTGCGGGCGGCAACGACAGCGGCGCGATACACAAGGCGATAGGCGGCATACGCACAACGGCACTGTCCGTTCCCACAAGATACCTGCACTCGCCCGCGTGCGTTATGAAAAAGGAAGATGTGGAAGCGACGCTTGCTACCGCGGCGGCGCTGATAAACAGATTGGCGGAGTTATGATCAGGAAGATTTTCGACAAAAAGCAGCTGTTCAGGGCGCTTGACAAGGCCCCCGACGTGTATTCCGAGAAAATAAGGGCGCTGGCGGAGGCTTACGGCACGGAGCACGAGTTCTGCTCGTTCTATCTCCAGACGGGCGGCACGGTCATTTCCGACTACTACAGGTCGGCGGTCGTGGCGAACTGCGGCAGGCGCGCCGGCGACAGGCTCGCCGAGCTTATGGAATTCCTCACCTGCGGCATTTTCCGCAAGGTGATACTGCCGTACAGCTCGTTTGACCTATCGAACACCGACGCGAACATCAGCAAGCTCTATATTATGAAATACACAGCCGGCGTCAGGGACATCGACGGCACCGATATAGAGATGCTTGACGGCGATTTCGCGATAAACAACATATATGACATAGCAAGCGACGGCTTTGATATAGATTTCAACAAGTGGTACACCGATACGAGCCACATGGTAAGGCACGGCATTTCGCGGCTGTACGCGCTCGGGAAGAAGGCCTGCGCCGTGAAGATGTTCTCCTCGTCGGGGATCACCTACCTTTCCTATGTGTGCACAAGGAGCTCCGAACGCGGAAAAGGGCTTGCCACGCGGCTGCTGCGGTGCATCTGTTCAAACGAGGCCGCCGCGGGGAATACCGTGTATGTGCTCTGCGAGCCGCGTCTTTGCAAGTTCTACGAGAATGTCGGCTTTGAGTTTGACGCAGAGACCGCAGAAATAACGATATAATTGATAAAATTCCCGCCGAGGCGGGATAACAGGCATACCGCCGCAGGCGGAACAAGCAACTCCCGCCGGGTGCGGAAGGACAAACCGCATTTCCCCGCCGGAGGCGGGAACAGAAAAATAAGCGAAAACCGCGAAAAAGGAATAAGTTATGGGTTGTTACTTCGATTTGGACAAAGAAATTGAGAATTTAGCGCAGAAAGCCGAGGATATGTGCTCCGAGGCCTTCGCGAGGGTAGAGCACACTGCCCGCTGCAACGGCGAGAAGGTGCTGAAAGCGTTTATTGACAACAAGGTCGGGGAAATGCACCTCAAAGGCACGACGGGCTACGGCTACGGCGACGCGGGGCGCGACAAGCTCGACGAGGTGTATGCGCAGATACTCGGCGCGGAGGACGCGCTCGTGCGCCACACGTTCGTGAACGGCACGCATGCGCTCTCTACTGCGCTGTTCGGCGTACTGCGGCCGGGCGACCTGATGCTCTCGCTGACGGGGAAGCCCTACGACACGCTCACCGAGGTCATCTTCGGCGAAAAAGGCGGGTCGCTGTCGGAATTCGGCATAAAATACGATCAGATAGACCTGCTGCCCGACGGCAGGGTGAACTTCGGCGCGATACACGAGCGGGCGCGTTCCTGCAAGGTGGCGTACATACAGCGTTCCCGCGGGTACAGTCTGCGCCCGTCGATAACGGTCTCGGAGATAAGCGAGATGATAGAGGCGGTAAAGCGGGTAAATCCCGGAGCGGTGGTAATTGTTGACAACTGCTACGGCGAGCTGGTGGAACGCGTGGAGCCCTGCGATGTGGGCGCCGACCTTATAGCGGGCTCGCTGATAAAGAACCTCGGCGGCGGCATTGCACCGACCGGCGGCTACATAGCGGGCAGAAAAGACCTCGTGGAAATGTGCGCCTACCGTCTCACCACGGTGGGAACGGGCAAGGAAGTCGGCTGCACCCTCGATGTGAACCGCGACCTGTTCCTCGGGCTGTATATGTCTCCCGAAACGGTCAAAAACGCCGTAAAGACCGCGACATTCGCGTCGGCGTTCTTCAACCTGCTGGGATATGAGACATTCCCGAATTACAATGAGTACCGCACGGACATCATCACGGCGATAAAATTAGGCTCCCGCGAGGCGCTGATAGCCTTCTGCGAGGGCATACAGGCCGGCAGTCCCGTCGATAGCTTCGTCACCCCCGAGCCGTGGGATATGCCCGGCTACGACGATCAGGTCATAATGGCCGCCGGCGCGTTCACCATGGGCGCATCTATCGAGCTCTCCGCCGACGCCCCCCTCCGTGACCCGTTCGCGGTCTGGCTGCAGGGCGGCCTTACATACAGCACGGGCAGAACAGGCCTCCTGCTGGCAGCTCAGAGACTGAGAGAGCGAGAGAGTCGCTGACGCTTGAGACGGGGAAAGAGAGGAAACCTTTCTTGGAAGAAAGGTTTCCCCTCTCTCCCCGAACCCCTCTCTCCCTTTCGAAAAAACTGTATTGGCTTCGCATTTGAATTTATAGTAACTGCTCCTGTTGCGCAATTGTGCGCATTCGGACAGCACAACACAGCCCGCCGCAAGAAGTCGCCCATTCCATCGTCGAGCCGAGCGCCCGACCCGACTGCATATACAAGCGTGTTCTTTTCTACATTGACCCGATGTATGGGGAGTACCCCGATGTGAGCGCGACAGCGATAAACCGGGGCTTTCCCGCTTAATTCCGTCGCCGTCTCGTCAAAGAGGCTGCCTGCGCCGGTTCTTTCTTACACACACAACACTTTACCGAAAGTCTGAACGACCTTATATATACCAAACTCGCGCAGCCTTCTTTGACAAGACGGCGATACGCGCCCTTTAGCGGCTCGGTACGAGACGCCATACTTCTCCATCGCTTCGGACGGAAAGTAGGTCGCCACGCCGGCAGAGACCTGCAAAAGCGGTACAATACTTCCTGCGGGCGAAAAGAAAAAGAAACCGTAATTGCAAATATAAAACCACTGTTCACAACTTAAGCGGAAAATTATGTTTTACGTTTCTGTCTCCCCCGCCGGAGGCGGGGGAGACAGAAACAAAAATTTTCTTAAATTGTAGATAGTGAATATAAAACCAAAAGGAGAAACTATGTCTCATAAAAGAAAAAACCTGCCCATTTTCGGACAGTCGGTGGTAGTCCACCTGAGAGAAAAGCTCGGAAACGTCCACGTCGGAAAGGTCGATGACGGACATATGACCTATATGATAGGTATGAACAAGAACCTCGTCGGGTCATTCTCCGGAAAGGTCTGCGCGGTCATAGACACCGGCGGCGATGAAATGTACGTCACCGCCCCCGCCGACCTGTACGGGAACGATATCTGCTACGAATGCAATCTCCGTCATATCCTCGGCGGAATCGTTGACCGGCAGGACATTCTTTACTGCAAGTTCGAGAAGACCTGCGGCGCGATAATGTTCACCGAAAAGGACGGGGAGCGGCGTTACCTGCTGATAAAGAACGAGAGCGGCCATATCGGCTTCCCGAAAGGGCACGTCGAGTTCGGCGAGACCGAGGAGCAGACCGCGGCGCGTGAGGTGAACGAGGAGACCGGTCTTGATTTCGTGCGGTACGGCTCCTTCCGCGAGGAATACACCTACACCACCCGCGAGAATACGATAAAGACGGGAGTTTTCTTCCTCGGGCATTATGAGTATAAAAGACCCACCTTTCAGGCGGACGAGATAGTCGATGACTGGCTGCTGCCATACGATAAGGCAAGGGTGCTGCTCAATTTCCCCGAGGACAGGGAGCTGCTCGAAAAGGCAAAGCGGTATTTTCTTGCCGAGGAAGGAAAGCGCCCGGGAGGTTATAATGGCTGATAAGAACGAAAAAGTCAAGGTCGCAGTGGTCTCCCTCGGCTGCCCGAAAAACCAGTGCGATGCCGAGCTGATGCTGGCGAGGATAGCCGAGGCGGGGTATAATATCGTCCCCGAGGCGGGTCTCGCCGACATTGTCGTGATAAACACCTGTGGCTTCATCACAAGCGCCAAGGAAGAAGCTATCGAGGAGATAATGGAGGCGATAAACCGCAAGAACGACGGTATCAACAAGAAGATAATCGTCACGGGCTGCCTCGCACAGCGCTATCAGCAGCAGATGGACGAGGAATTCCCCGAGATAGACGCCGTTCTCGGTATCGGCCGCAACGACGCTATTGTTGAAACTGTTGAAAAGGTGCTTGCCGGCGAGCGTGTCATAGACTTCGGAGATGTCACCGCGCACAATATGGAAGGCAAGCGTATGCAGTCAACTCTGCCGCATTACGCCTATCTGCGTATCGCCGACGGCTGCGACAACTGCTGTACATACTGCGCCATACCGCAGATAAGGGGGCGCTTCCGCAGCAGAAAGCTCGAAAATATCGTAAAGGAAGCGGAAATACTCGTAAAAGGCGGGGTAAAGGAGCTTATCCTGATAGCACAGGACACCACGCGCTACGGTGAGGACATCTACGGGAAGCTCGCGCTGCCCGACCTGCTCCGTGAGCTCGTGAAGCTCGATGTGAAGTGGATAAGGCTGCTGTACTGCTACCCCGAGCGTATGACTGACGAGCTTATCGGTATGATAGCCGCAGAGCCGAAAATATGCAAATACATAGACCTGCCGCTGCAGCACTGCAATGCGGAGATACTCAAAGAGATGAACCGCACCGGCGACAGGGAGAGCCTTACCGCGCTGATAAACAAGCTGCGTGAGCGGATACCCGCGCTGACGCTGCGCACCACATTCATAGCGGGATTTCCCGGCGAGACGGAGGAACAGTTCACCGAGCTGGCGGAGTTCGCCAATGACGTGAAATTCGACAGATTAGGCTGTTTTGCGTACTCGCAGGAGGACGGGACGCCTGCCGCGGATTTCCCCAACCAGGTGGACGAGCGTGAGCGTGAGCACCGCGCCGAGATCATTACGGAGCAGCAGGAGGTGCGTGTCGGCGAGGCTTTACAGGCGTTTATCGGAAGCGAGACCGAGGTGGTCTGCGAGGGCTATGACAGGCTGTTTGAGATGTATTTCGGGCGGGACGCGTCTTACGCGCCGGAGATCGACGGGATGATCTACTTTGCAAGTAAGAAGAAGCTTCATATCGGTGATTTCGTGAAGATACGCTTCAATGACTGCCTTGATAACAATCTGATAGGTGAAGTGATATGACCCCCCAACCCTTCCCCCTTCTCCCCCTCCCCCTTTTCACGGGGAGGGGGCGTATTCTTTTTGTAGGGGCTTCGTTCTCACGCCCTCAGCAGCACAGCAGAGGCCATGTGCGCCAATTGCAGGGCCTTGTGACGCGGACGAAAGTCGGCAATTATCTGAGACTTTCGACGCGGACTGCGTCCAGCGTCACGCTGGTGCCGGGGGTCAAGGGGGTCAATGCAGGAAGCATTGAAGTGTTTGCCCAGACCGCCGCATGGAGGCGGCGCTAAAAGGCAAACACCAAGAGCCCCCCTTCTGTACCTCTATGTCTCTCCACACTTTCTGTGACTATCTCACCCGTGGACGGTGCCGAAGCGTTCTATGCTGACGCGGGTTTGTACTTCTATGTCTGCTGCTTTGAGCTTATCTCGGTACTCTCCTTCTATCTGCTGCCAGAGGGCGGGGCTGTGGGCTCTTATTTTATAGCTCAGGCC
>JAFTAG010000131.1 GCA_017458655.1 Ruminiclostridium sp.
ACGTTCTGGGATTTGATATCACGGTGTACGATGCCCCTGTCGTGGGCATGCTGAAGCGCACGGAGTATCTGCGTGGTGAAATGCACGGCATCCCGCCATTTGAGGACGCCCTGACGCTCGATGTACTCCGTGAGCGTAATGCCGTCGATGTACTCCATTACGATGTACTGCAGCTTATCGGTAAATCCCACGTCATATATCTTGACGATATTCTTGTGGGAAAGAAGCGCTATCGCCTTGGATTCGTTGCGGAATCGACGCTTGAAATCCTCGCTCTGCGCAAATTCATTTTTCAGTATTTTTACGGCAACGGTGCGGTTTTCCGTTATATCCGTCGCTTTGTAGATATCAGCCATTCCGCCGACGCCGATCAGTTCCGTCAGTTCGTAGCGGTTATCGAGCTTTTTTCCGATATTTTTGTCCATTCTGCTCAATTCCTTTCAGTGGACGTTTCTGTTTACGAGTTATTATTTTTCTAACATATCCTATAATTATATACTTTTTTATACTTCCACGACGGCTACCGATACATTGTCCCGTCCGCCGTTCCCGAGGGCGTAATCTATCAGCAGATCGCACGCCTTTGATATCGGGTTGTTCACGATTATCTCCGCTATCTCCGCGTCATCGCCGTACCCGTGCAGTCCGTCCGACGAGAACAGCAGTATGTTCCCCTCATCGAGGTCTATCTCGAAATAATCCGGGGTGATGTTGCGTTCGGCGCCGACCGCGCGGGTGATGCGGTTCCTGTCGGGGTGGACGCGGCTTTCCTCCTCGGTTATCTCGCCGCGCTCTATCAGCTTGCGGACGTATGTATGATCCTTGGTTATCTGCTGTATGCTGTCATCGAAGATATGGTAGGCTCTGCTGTCACCGACATTGATTATATAGGCTCTGCCGGCATAGACGATACCCGCGACGCAGGTAGTTCCCATACCGAACTTGTCTGCCTCCCTCGAAGCGCGGTCAAACACGAGGCTGTTAGCGGCAGTCACCGAGGTTATAAGCAGATTACGAATGAAATTGCGGTTGATGTTACCGCGAAATCCCTTTCTTATGCGATCCGACATGAACTCGACGGTCATCTCGCTCGCAACGCTGCCGGCGTTTTCACCGCCCATACCGTCGCATAGGATCACGGCCACCGCGTCTTCCTCGAGCATATCCGTCCACACTCTGTCCTGATTTTCGCTGCGTTTGAGACCGATATCGGTCTTGGAAAAGCACTTCATTTACGACCCCTCTTTTCTTCCGGGAATATTCCCGCAGCGATACCCGCGGGCAAAACATCTCTATCTTATCTATTATACACTAATTTTCCGATAAAATCAACTGTAAAACAGTTACAAATTTATTACAGATAGGTCACTTTTTTTCGGGATTATCTGCACTGTCACGTCTTAACTGCCCGCAAGCCGCGCTGATATCGGCTCCGAGCGTCCTGCGCACCGTCGCGTTCAGCCCGCCTTCTGTCAGTTTTTGCTGAAATTCGCGGACTTTTGCGCTTTTCCTGTATTCCCTCTCGCGTATCTCGTTCACGGGGATAAGATTGACGTGACAGGGTGATATCGGCCGAAGCAGCCTAATAAGCTCCTTCGCGGTCTGCGTATCATCATTTACACCCGCTATCAGCGCGAACTCGAAGCTTATGCGCCGCCCGGTCTGCTCGAAATAGTATTTGCAGGCATCTATCAGCTCCGCGGTATCATAACGCTTGTTTATCGGCATTATCGCGTTTCGCTTCTCGTCGGTCGGCGCGTGCAGCGATACCGACAGCGTGAGCCCGGTCTTCATATCCGCAAGCTCTCGTATCCGCGGAACTATCCCGCAGGTCGAGAGCGAAACGTGCCGCAGGCTCATATTCATCCCCTTTTCGGAGGACAGCAGTGTGAGGAATTTCATCACGTTGGCGAAATTATCGAGCGGCTCTCCGATACCCATTAACACAAGGCTCTCGACCTTTCTGCCGCTGTCACGCTCGGTCTCGTATATCTGCGAGAGCATTTCCGACGGAGCAAGATCCCGGACATACCCGGCCTTTGTCGAGGCGCAGAACGAGCAGCCCATTTTACAGCCGACCTGTGTGGAAATGCACAGGCTGTTGCCGTGCTTATACGACATAAGGACAGTTTCACAGCGCTCCCCGTCCGGAAATTTATACAGGTACTTCGTTGTTCCGTCAAGCTTCGAAACAAGCTTTCGTTCCACAGTCGGACGCATTATGAAAAAGTTCTCATTGAGCCGATCTATGAACAATTTGGGAAGATTTGAACACTCGGCGAACGCAGTCGCACGTTTGACGTGCAGCCAGTCGTAAAGCTGACCCCCGCGGAATTTTTTCTCGCCGAGTGCGGTGACCTCCGCTTCAAGCTCCGCGAGCGTCATCGAAAGAATATCTTTTTTGTTCATAAGATGATTTTCAATGCTCAAATGGCCTGTTGAACGAGCCTATCTCGATAAGATTGCCCTCGGGGTCGGCGATGTAGCACGTTCTCTGCCCCCACGGCTCGGTCGTCGGCTCCAGAACCGACACTGCGCCCTTTCCGACCGCTTTTGCGTACTCGGCATCTACCTCGTCGAATGTATCGACATACAGCGCAATCTCGGAATGCCCGTTCAGACCCTTGATATATTCGTATTTGCGCGAGGTCATCTTCTCAAAATTCCTGCGCCCGTAAAGCATGAACAGTGTGCCGTCTTTTAGCAGATATACATTTTCGGTGTTTTCATCTTCCTTTATCTCAAATCCGAGCACATCTCTGTAGAAGCGTATCATCTTCGCCATATCTTCCACAAAAAGCCCGAAACCGTCAAGCCGCATCATATAGCATTCCTTTCAAAAGCCGCATAGAAAAAGCCGTCGCCGTCCGTCTCACCGGGAAAAAATGTCTTCATTTCCGAAAGCGTGAAGTCGTTGTTCTCCGCGGCGAATTTTTCCGCGATATCCTCGTTCTCCGCCCTGTTCAGCGTGCAGGTGGAATATACCAGCCGTCCGCCCGGTCTGACGTAAGCCTTTGCGTTGTTCAGTATTTTCATCTGTATGTCCGGCAAGCCTTCCAGCTCGCTTTTCTTCTTGTATTTTATCTCGGGCTTGCGGCGTATCACCCCGAGCCCCGAGCACGGTACATCGCACAGCACCCTGTCAGCCTGCGGGAGCGTATCGTCAAACACGGCTGCATCGCCCTGCCGAGCTTCTATAATATCCGACCCGAGCCGTTTCGCGCCGTCATTTATCAGCTTTACCCGCCCCTCGTGCAGATCGAAGGAATACACCTTTCCGGCATTGTTCATAAGCTCTGCGATCGTGAAACTTTTGCCGCCCGGTGCCGCGCAAAGGTCGATAACGGTATCTCCCGGCTGCGATCCCAGCGCCTCACAGCATTTCTGCGAGGAAATGTCCTGTATATGAAACAGCCCGTTAGTATAAGCCGCAGTCCCGGTGATATCCCCCGAAGAGTTTATGATCACGCAGTTTTCGCTGTATTGTTCGGACTTGACTCCGTCACAGGCGAGTTCATAGATCAGGTCGTCCGCGTCGCATTGAAGCGTGTTCACCCGTGCATATACGGGCGGTCGGCCGAAAGACGCCGCGAGCATCTTCTCCGTGCGTTCCGCGCCGTACTCATTCACCCACAGCTTGACTATCCACCGTGCGCAGGAATATTTGACCGAAAGCGTGGAAAGCTCATCGAGCCCGTCAAGCGGGATCGCACACCCGCCGCGGATAAATGCACGCAAAACGGCATTAACAAAGCCCTTGGAGCTTTTTCCGGCAAGCTTCACCGTCTCATTGACCGCGGCGCTGTCGGGAACATTCATATACATAAGCTGATACAGCCCCATTCGCAGCAGCTGCAGCGTCCCGGGCTCGATATCGTCAAATTCGGTCGTTGAGTGGGCGCGAATGATATGGTCGAGCGTCACTTTACGCTCGGTAACACCATAAAACAGCGCGGTCACGAACGACCTGTCTTCCGCGTTCCGTGAAAGCGCGGCATCAAGCGCGATATTTGAATAAGACCCTTGCGAAGCCGTCTTTACGAGCAGCTTCAGCACCTGTTCACGAGCGGTCATACCTGCTCCCCGAACACAGTCCCCGCGGGGACCTTCTTACCGCGCAGGAAATCCTCCGACGACATACGCTTGCTGCCCTCGGCCTGAACGTCCGTCAGCCGCAGCACATACCCGCCGCAGGATACCCCGAGCTTGTCATCGACCGCTGTACCGGCGGGCTTGTCGGTCTTTATGCCGGTCTTTTCAGCGAAATACACCTTGAAGCGCTTGCCGAAAAGCTCCGTGAAAGCGCACGGGCTCGCGGACATTCCGCGGATATGGTCATACACCCTGTCTATCGGCTTTGAAAAGTCTATCCTGCACATTTCCTTTGTCAGCATAGACGCGTAGCAGGTGTTCTCGTCGGTCTGGGGAGTTCTCGGCGCAGTGCCGTTCCCGACTGCCGCAAGTGTATCGACTATCAGCTTCGCGCCCATTTCCGAGAGCCTGTCGTGCAGCTCGGAGGCGGTCATACGCTCATCTATCGCGAGCTTGTCAACAAGTATCATATCGCCGGTGTCGAGCCCTTCCGCCATATACATCGTGGTAACGCCGGTCTCCTTCTCGCCGTTTATGATGCAGTGCTGTATCGGCGCGGCGCCCCTGTATCGCGGCAGCAAAGACGCATGAACATTGATACAGCCGTACTTCGGCAGATCGAGTATCTCCTTCGGCAGTATCTGCCCGTAAGCCACCACAACGATGCACTCGGGAGCGATATTGCAGAGCATTTTAAATGCGGCTTCGGCATCCTCGCTCTTGCTTTTGCGCAGTGACAGCGGCTGATACACGGGGATATCGTGCGACACCGCGCATTCCTTGACGGGCGGCGGTGTCATCTTATGTCCGCGGTTCTTCGGCTTGTCGGGCTGCGTGAATACAGCGGCTACCTCATGCCCCGCGTTTATCAGCGCTTCGAGACACGGTACCGCAAAGTCGGGAGTTCCCATAAAAACTAATTTCATATACCGGTTTCCTTATTTTTCGTCTTCTTCAAGATCTTTCGGGTCAACCATTTCATCGGCAAGATCGGTGAAGATTATGCCGTTGAGGTGGTCTATCTCGTGACACAGCGCCCTTGCGAGAAGCTCGGTGCCTTCAAGCTTGAATTCCTTGCCGTAGCGGTTCTGCGCGGTGATCTTCACCTTTGCGGGACGCTCGACATATCCCCAGAGATTGGGCGAAGAAAGGCAGCCCTCGACCTCGCGCTGTTTGCCCTTCATCTGCGTGATAACGGGGTTTATTATCTCAACAGGCCCGTCACCGATATCAATAACTATCACACGGCGCAGTATGCCTATCTGCGGTGCCGCAAGCCCCACGCCGTCCTGCGATTTCATAGTCTCGTACATATCGTCGAGCATCACCCACAGCTTATCGTTGAACTCCGTGACTTCGCGGCATTTCTTTCTCAGCCTGTCGTCTCCGAATTTCACAATGTTCCTCAGTGCCATTTCTTTTTGTTCCTTTCTTTTGCAATTATGAACATTTATATTATTTCACCGTTGATGTCAACATAGAAGCTCACATCGGAAAATTCTCTGCGTTTATAAGCCGTCTTCATCACAAACCGCATCATATCGCGGAATGAACGGCAATTGCGGCATTTAACTATCACCTTTGCGCGAAAGCTCCCGTTTATCCTTCCGGAATCCGTCGGCCCGAGTATTATCATCGGCATAGCGCTTCCCGCCTTGTCCGCCTGTTCTTTGAGCATATCGCGGAAGATCACGGCCGCATTCGCCGCGGCGCTTTCGTCCTGCGACGCGAATGCTGTCATACATAGGTCACAGAAGGGCGGGAATATGAGCGCTCTGCGAACCTCCGACTCCTGCTCGTAAAACCCCTTGTAATCCTGCTTTGCGGCAAGGTCGAGCACATAATGTTCCGGTGAGAACGTCTGTATGAACGCTCTGCCTTTCTTCTCACCGCGCCCGGAGCGTCCGACCACCTGTGTTACAAGTGAGAACGTTCGCTCGTAGCCTATATAATCCCTCGCATACAGCGAATTGTCTATCAGTAGCACACCGACGAGCGTGACATTCCCGAAATCGAGACCCTTCGCTATCATCTGTGTCCCCACCATAATGTCATATTCGTGGTTGGCAAACTCCGCAAAACGCTGTTCATAAGAGTATTTCGACATTGTTGTGTCCGCGTCCATACGCAGCACCCGCGCTTCGGGGAAATTCTGCTTTATCTCGTCCTCTATGCGCTGTGTGCCCGTTCCGCTCGAGTATAAGAATCTGCTCCCGCATTTCGGGCAGGCATTCGGCATAGGCTCACGATGCCCGCAGTAGTGGCATATAAGGCTGTTGTTTACCCTGTGGAATGTCAGAGGTATGCTGCAGTTCGGGCACTGCGCGACCGTCCCGCAGCTCACGCAGTTGACATAGGTGTGATAGCCCCGCCTGTTGAGCAGCAGCATCGACTGTTCACCCTTATCGAGATTCAGCTTCAGCTCGTCAAGCAGCGCGGAGCTGAAATTCCCGCGGTTGCCGCGCTCGGCCTCCACCCGCATATCTATCATCTTCACATCGGGGAGCACCGCCTTGCTGTATCGTTCATTCATCTCGAACAGCGCGTATCTGCCCTCTTTTGCGTTATAGTAGCTGTCAAACGACGGAGTGGCCGACGCGAGCAGCAGCAGCGCCTTATGCCTGAAACAGCGCTGTTTTGCGATATCTCTGGCGTGGTAGCGCGGGCTCATCTCGGATTTGTAGGTGTGTTCCCCTTCCTCGTCGATGACGATTATCCCTAAATTTTCGACCGGCGCAAACACCGCGCTTCGCGTGCCTATCACGATACGAGCTTCACCCGAGCGGATGCGTTTGTATTCGTCGGCGCGCTTACCGAGCGACAGTGAGCTGTGGATTATAGCGACTTTATTCCCGAACAGCCCGCGGAATTTCCCGACGGTCTGCGGGGTAAGCGCTATCTCCGGTACCAGCAGTATCGCGGTCTTGCCCATATCGGCGCAGTGCTCGATAAGCTTGATGAACACGGAAGTCTTGCCGCTTCCGGTGATGCCGTGCAGCAGCGCGCATCTGGCCTCCCCCGTGTCCATAAGCTTTGCGAGACCGTCGTAAGTTCGCTGCTGGAGCGGCGAGAACACGATATCGGAGAGCTTTTCGGTGACCTTCGCAGCCGCAAGCTCCGAGCGCGATACCTCGACCTCATCGATATTCACAACGCCTTTTTCGGCGAGCCTTTTCACTACCGACGCGGAAACTCCGCACAGATAGCAGAGTTCTTTTACAGTGGCGCTCCCGACCTCTGACAGCGTATCAGTCACAGCAGACTGCTTCGGAGACAGCTTTATATCGGCAGGAAGCTCGTCCGCAAGGCTGACAGCCTTTTCGGTCTCATCGCCGACCCTGCGTTTAACGCTCTCGTGCAGCATCACAATGCCCTTTTCCGACAGCAGCTTCACAGCGGCCGCATTTTCGGGCATAGTCAGCAGCTCTTCGAGCTCTTTTTCGCTTGTGCATTTCCCGGCTTTCGCGGATAGCTCCGTTTCTGCTTCGGAAAGCTCTCCGTCGGCGATCGCGAGCCTCGCTCTGCTTATATTGAAGGAATGTTTTTCGTTGATATAGACCGCCAGTCCGGGCGGCAGCATCGTTCTTACGGCATCGTAATATGTACAAAACGTTGTTTCCCGCATATATTCCGCCAGCGCGAGCATCTCCGCATTCAGCAGCACACCGTCGTCGGCCGCGGAAATAACAGATTTGACCGCACCGGAAGGACGCTCGTCCGTGAGCGCGAACACCACGCCCACGCGGTGCCTGTTGCCCTTCCCGAACGGAACTATCACTCTCGAACCTTCGCGGACGTCGAGTTCATCGGGTATCTCGTATGTGAACAGCGCGTCAAACGCGAACGTCGTCTTCTCGACCGCGACCCGGGCATAGCTCATTCGGCAAGCAGCTCCTCGATCACGCCGGGACGGTTATCGCGTCTGCATTTCTCCGCGCGAACCACCGCAAGGAAGTCATCGACCGCGTCCTCAAGCGCCGCGTTGGTCACGAGATAATCGTAATTTTTGGCGAAAGCGAGCTCCTTGCGTGCAGTTTCCAGTCTCTGCTTTATAACATCATCGGTCTCCGTACCGCGCTTGTGCAGTCTCCTGTCAAGCTCGGCGAACGACGGCGGAAGTATGAACACGAGCGTGCATTCCGGGAACAGCTTTTTCACGTTTGCGGCGCCCTCTATCTCGATTTTCAGTATAACGTCTTTTCCCGCTTCGAGCATATCCGTTACCGCCTTTTTCGGCGTTCCGTAGTAATTCCCGACATACTCGGTGTATTCGAGCAGTTCGTCGTTTTTTATCATATCTTCAAATTGTTCACGGGTCTTGAAAAAATAGCTCACTCCGTCGGTCTCGCCGGGGCGCATTGCGCGCGAGGTCGCCGATACCGAGTAGTAGAGATTGTCATTGGATTTCAATGCCTGTTCGAGCAGTGTGTCTTTTCCGCAGCCCGCCGGCGCCGATACGACAATAAGGATACCTTTTGACATTTTTATTGCTCCTCGATAAGATTTTTTCATATTGCAAGTTTCTATGAACGTTCGATACCGATACTTGACGGCTCCTTTGCGGACATAACAACGTGACCGCTGTCCATAATAATAACGGTCTTGGTCTTTTTTCCGCAGGTCGCGTCGATAGCGGCGTTCCTGTCCTTTGCGGCGGAGACCGTGCGCTTTGCGGGTGCGGATTCCGCGCCGATGACCGCAACTATACGGTCGCTGTTTATCCTGTTGCCGTAGCCGACATCTATAAGCTTCACGTTCTCACCGTCCCGAACATACTTTAAACTATATTATATCATTTCTTAAAACAAAAATCAATACATTTTTACAAAAAAGAGCGAAGCTCTCTTGCGAGCCTTCCTGCAGGAAGCCCCATAACGTTGTAATAATCGCCTGTTATCCCGCTCACGAGCAGCGCTCCGATGCCCTGTATGCCGTATGCGCCGGCCTTATCAAACGGCTCACCGGTAGCTATGTAATCATCTGTTTCCTTGTCGGAAAGCACAAAAAAGCGAACTCGTGTTTCCTCGGAAAAACAAATGTTCTTCTTTGCGGATATTATGCACACTCCGGTGAAAACGCTGTGCTCCGTGCCCGAAAGCAGCCGCAGCATTCTCTTCGCGTCGGCGGCATCCTTCGGTTTGCCGAGTATCTCGCCTCCCGCGGCAACTACGGTATCGGCTCCGATAACGACATCGTCCGGACGCAGCGCGGCTATCTCCTCAGCCTTGTGCCGGGCGAGCTCCCGGACATACTCGTCGGGCGGCAGCGTTTTATCCGCGCGTTCCTCACCCACAGCCGGAATGATCTCAAAATCCGGTGTTATTATCGAAAGAAGTTCCTTTCTGCGCGGCGATCTGCTTGCAAGTATCAGCATTTTCGCACCTCCACTGTACAGATACCTTATTTTAACATATTTTCGGAATAATGTCAATCCATTTATTGTTCATTTCGCGCCGTGTTTGCGAACAATAGCCCCAAAAATTAATTTGTCAAATTTAACAATACCTATTGACAAAAAGCAATGCCCGCGGTATAATATGACTATAATTTTTTATTCACAAGGAGGATATTATTGTGAAGGTATTTAAGAAATTTGCGGCATTCATACTTGTTGCCGCGCTCGTATTCAGCATTTTCCCCGGCGCTTCCATTGTTTCCGGAGCGGATACCGTTCCGCACCCCACACCTACATACCTTATCTCTGTTAAGTACGATACGCTTCGCGAGACCACATATTTTGTGTGGAACAAGGTCGCGGAAGCTACCGGCTTTGAGATCTGGTACAGAAAGGGCAATACCTATGATGAGTTCGAAAAGCTTGTTACCGTTCACGGAAATTATGAACGTGTCGGTGTCAAGAAAAAGGATCTCGATCCCTCCTACGACTATGATTTCAAGATCCGCTCATTTATTCTCCAGAACAGTGTAGCTTACAACTCAAGCTTCTCGTCCGTGCTCTATGTCACAAAGTTGTTCACCTCCGGTTCCGTGGACACGGTCAGCAAGCCCAATATGCCCACACTTAAGGTCTCCGTATCGGGAAGCACCCTTAAGCTCTCATGGACAAAGGTATCGGGCGCCGCCGGATATACAATCTACTATATGCCCGCGACCGCTTCCGGCAACGCTTACGAGGAGCTCGTAACACTGGGCAGCTCCAAGACAAGCTATTCCACTAAGAAGATAGATACGACAGCGAGCTATAAGTTCAGGATCCGTTCCTATAAAGAAGCGAACGACGGCAGTAAGGTCTATAGCGATTATTCCAACATCGTGACCTCCAAAAAGGCCGCTTCTATCGACAGCTACTTCACTGTTACTATCAAGAAGGGCTCCACTCTCAGCCTCTCGGTCGGCAGCTCCTCCGCTTCGTGGAAATCTTCCAACACAAGCGTTGCAGCTGTTTCCAAGGGCACGGTAAAGGGCGTAAAGGCCGGTACGGCTGTGATCACCGCTTCCGGCGGATCGACTTCCGTAAAGATAAAAGTTATCGTTAAATAAACGCTTTGTCACATTTTATGCCGCGGTTTTACCACTGCGGCATTTTTATTGCAAAAACACTTGACGCGGCGTGATAAATATGGTAAAATATAGGGTAACATTCTGAAAGCAGGCATTGTATGAAAAAACTTATAGTTATAGAGGGACTTGACGGAAGCGGCAAATCCACACAGCTCGAACTGCTGAAAAAAAAGCTTCCCGGCGCGCATTTCATAACTTTTCCATACTATGAGACAGACAGCGGCAGGATAATAAGCGCTTATCTCAAAGGCACATTCGCGGAGACCGACCCGGTCAGAAGCGCGTATTCCGCAAGCATAATGTACGCCGTTGACCGCTACACAAGCTTCAAAACGCACTGGGAAGCGCTTTACGAAAGCGGCAGACCCGTTATCTCGGCACGGTATGTCTCATCTAACGCGGTGTATCAGATGACAAAGCTGGACAGCTCCGAATGGGCGGGCTATCTCGACTGGCTCACCGACCTTGAATACGATAAGCTCGGTATGCCCCGCCCGGATCTGACGATATTTCTCGATATGCCGACCGATGTGTCGCAGAAGCTGCTGATGGATCGATACGGCGGCGACGAGTCAAAGAAGGATATCCACGAGCGGGATATCGCTTATCTGCGGCATTGCAGAGACGCTGCGATGTTCTCGGCGGAAAGATACGGCTGGAGCGTCATAAACTGCAGCGAAAACGGCGAGCCGAGAAGTATCACGGACATAAATTCGAATATTATGAACATTTTGCAGGATCACATATAGAAAGGAAAATTCACAATGATACTTGTATTTCTCGCAAACGGTTTTGAGGAAACGGAGGCTATAGCTCCCATTGATATTCTCCGCAGAAACGGTCAGAAGGTAGTCACCGTCGGCATCGGTGAGGAGGTCATTACAAGCTCCCACGGCATTACGGTAGTCCCCGATGTCACCGAGGTCGATATCGCTGCAAGCGACGAGATCGATATGATCGTACTGCCCGGCGGTATGCCCGGGACGCTCGGTCTCGAAGGATCCCGCACCGTGCAGGATATGATCGACTACTGCGCCGAAAACGGCAAATACATCGCGGCTATCTGCGCGGCTCCCTCTATAATCGGCAAGAAAGGCCTGCTGAAAGGCAAAAAAGCCACCTGCTTCCCGGGCTTTGAGGATTTCCTCGAAGGCGCCGAATTTACCGGCGAGCCCGTTGAACACGACGGTAACATCATCACCGCGAGGGGTGCGGGCGTTGCGCTTGAATTCGGGCTGAAGCTCGTTGAAGTGCTTTCCGGCAAGCCCGCCGCAGACAAGCTGAAAGAAGCCATGCGCTGTGTCTGACAGTAAAAAAGCGCTGCGTGAGCAGATAGTCGGACAGCGAAGAGAAATGGAAAATTCCGTCAGGAAAGAATACGATAAAAAAATATATAATAACCTTATGGAGCTCGATAGGGTGCGCGAATGCGATACATTCCTCGTTTACGCATCATCCGGCATCGAGGTCGATACAAGGCGCTTTATAACGGAGATGCTCGCAAAAGGCAGAACGGTGGCCGTCCCGAAATGTGAGGGCAGGAATATGAGATTCCTTGCAATATCCTCGCTCTCGGAGCTTACAAAGAGCCGTTTCGGCGTTGACGAGCCTGCCGCGGGAACGGAGATATCCGAGTTCGGCAGCACCGCCTGCATTGTTCCTGCCCTGCGATTTAATGAACGAGGCTATCGCTTAGGCTGGGGCGGTGGGTTCTATGACAGGTTTCTCGCGGGCTATCCCGGGTATTCGGTCGGTATCTGCTATGAACAGTGCTGCGGAGAGCTCCCCGCCGACAAATATGACGTTCCCGTAAATATTGTTATCACAGAGAACGGGATATACAGCGAATAAAAACAACACCGCGAAAGTGAGGTGAACGATGTAATGTCTCCCGAAAACGAGGAAAAAGAATACAATGATATAGAAAGCCTCGCGGCGTACCTTCACAGCGGCAAAATGCAGGCGCTGAAAGCCGCGGAGGAGCGTGCCGAAATGGGACTTCCGCCGGAACCGGAGAACGAGGTCGGAGGAAGCAACGATCTCGAAGGCGTACTTTTCACACGGGAAGGCAAGAAAAGGCAAACCGGAAAGGCAGCATACACACGAAGCGGGTACGAAAGTGCGATACGAGGTGAAAACGCACCGCAGCCCGTACCGGAGACTGTTATCGTTCACCCGGACGACCCCGCCGCTCCGGAGAAGGTCCCCGAGACCGTGATGCTTCATTCCGGCATCGGAGCGTCCGCACAGACTTCTCAGCCGGAGCCGGTTTCAATGCCGGTACCGCTCCCGCCCGTTATCGCAAATGCCGTAGGCGGCATCGGGACGGATATAACGGAGGCTCCCGTAAAAAGATCCGGACACAAAAAGCAGCATACGGAGAAAAAAGACAACAAAAAGTTTGACAGGAGACCGGAGAAAAAAACCGATAAAAAGACTGAAAACAAAGACGTTTCCGAAGCGGAGAATGCCTCTGTTCCCGCACTCGCGGAAAGCCTTTCCGCCGCTTTGGGGGAAAAAGCCTCCGAGATAGCGGAACAGCAGCGCAATTCCCTGCCGCCGGAGGATACTCCCGAGGTATATGATGTCGCGGAAGGCACCGATGAAGCCGAAGAATTCGACGCGACCGCAACACGCCTGATGAACGCAGTAAACGACCCGAAAATGCGCAGCGTATCGATGAAGGACGATGTGGAAGCGGAGGAAGAGGAAGAGCACGAGGAAAAGCTGCTTGCGGCAAAGCTTCGCCGCGGTTACGAGCGACAGAAGCAGGGTACCCGCACTCTCGCGTATATCCTTATCGCGGTGATACTCTGCGTCGTTATACTCGGAGCTTCCGCCTACGCTTCAAATTATCTTGTTAAATGGGCGCTCGATTTTACGGGCGTTGCCGCCACGGAATTCCGGATAGACATAGATATCCCCGACGACGCCGATATCGAGACGGTCGCCGCTATCCTCTCCGAAAACAATATCATCTCCGACGCGAGGTTTTTCAAGACCGCGTCCGGGCTGCTCGACAAGCTCAAAGAGATGCAGGGCAAGAAAGTGAACAAGGAGTTTGTCGGCGGAAGATACACCGTCAGCTCCACAATGTCATACAGCACGCTGCTCTCGCTGCTCAGAACGCAGACTACCGAGCAGAAAACGGTAGATGTGCGTATCACTGAGGGTATGACAGCGCGCGAGATAGGCGAGCTGCTCGAACTGAACAATGTATGCTTTGCGGACGATTTTGAGAAATATTACAAAAATATACAGAATGTTTACGAGTTCGAGCGCCGTGTAAAGGAAAGCGCGCTTAAATTCAACCAGCTCGAGGGCTATCTGTTCCCCGATACCTATCAGTTCTATGTGGTGAACAAAATGGAGACCGGCGGCAAGCCCGGCAAGAACCAGACCGCCGAGGAAGCCTACGACGAAATGAAGAAAGCCTCCGAGGATAACGCCGAGCTCGCGGCAAAGAAGATGTACTCGAACTTCAACGAAAAGATGACCCGTGCGATGTACAAGCGAATGGGTGAAATGAATATGACCCTCGACGAGGTTGTCGCCATCGCATCTCTCGTACAGCGTGAAGCAGCTTACGCCGAGGATATGGAGAACGTCGCGAGCGTATTCCTCAACCGTATCCGCAATTCCGCGGCCTTCCCTTACCTGCAATCGGACGTTAGCGTGCTGTACGTCGAAAACGACATAAAGCCCTATATCACCGGCACCGATGCCGCAAAGACCCGCATTTACAATTCCTACAACACATACGTCTGCAAGGGCATTCCCGCGGGCGCTGTGTGCAATCCCGGACTTGACGCTATAAAGGCGGTGCTGTACGCTCCCGAAACGCCGTATTTCTACTTCTGCGCCAACGCGGACACCGGAGAGATATTCTATGCCGAGACTATCGGGCAGCACGAGGAGAACCTTGTTCTGGCGGGTATCGCCGCCGATCTTGCGGAAGCCGAGAGGATAGAGAGCGAGATAAACGGAGGGAGTGACGGATTTGAATAATATCCCGGAGATACTCGCCCCGGCAGGTGAACCGGAAAGCCTCGAGGCTGCCGTGGATTTCGGCTGCGACGCCGTATATATCGGCGCTCACACGTTCGGAATGCGCGCGGGTCCGAAGAATTTCGATACCGAGCAGATTGCCGAGGCGGTAAGATATGCCCATAACGGCGGGGTAAAAGTATATCTCACCTGCAACACCGTCCCCACGAATGACGAGGCAGACGAATTTCCGCGCTTTATCGCAGAGGCTTATGAGACCGGCATTGACGCGGCTATAGTCGCCGATATCGGCGTTATGGCAATGACAAAAAAGTATGCCCCGAAGCTCGATATCCATATGTCAACGCAGGTCGGGATAATGAACCACGAGACCGCGAACGAACTGTACCGTCTCGGTGCAAAGCGCGTCGTTCTCGCAAGAGAGATGAGCGTCGCGGAGATATCAAAGCTGCGTAAAAAGATACCCGACGACCTCGAAACAGAGGTATTTGTCCACGGAGCTATGTGTGTGTCGTTCTCGGGAAGATGCCTGCTGTCGAAATACCTCACCGGCAGGGATCCCAACCGCGGCGCCTGTGCGCAGCCCTGTCGCTGGAAGTATCATCTTATCGAGGAGATGCGCCCCGGCGAAAGCTACGACATAACCGAGGACGAGCTCGGGACATATATCCTCAACGCCAAGGATCTCTGTATGATAGAGCACCTTGACGACCTTATCGAAGCCGGAGTCTCAAGCTTCAAGATAGAAGGCCGCGCAAAATCCGCGTACTACACTGCGATAACCTCAAACGCGTATAAAAAAGCTCTCGGCTATGCGCTAAAAGGCGAAAAGGTCCCCGAAAGCATAGTCTCCGAGGTGTATAAGGTCAGTCACCGTCCGTACTGCACGGGATTTTTCTACGACCACGGCGACGCGGAGCAGTATTATCCCGACAGCCAATACTGCCGCGACTACGATTTCGGCGGCATCATCGACGGCTATGAGAACGGCGAGCTGCTTGTCACACTGCGCAATTACTTTACGCTCGATATGGAGCTTGAAGTGCTCCCTCCGAAGGGCGATTTTGCGGTATTCAGGCCGACGGAGATGTTCGACAAGGATCGTATCCCGGTAAGAGCCGCCAACCGCGCTATGGAGAGGTTTTATATCCCTTACGCGGAGCAGTTCCCGCCAAAGTCGATAATCAGAGCGCGAAAGAGCTGACCGGAGCTGTTATGGAACTTACGAACATAAACACTATTAAAGACGTTATGCAGCGTCACGGCTTTACCTTCTCGAAAGCCCTCGGGCAGAATTTTCTGATAAATCCGTCTGTCTGCCCGAGGATAGCCGAGCTCGGCGGCTGTGCGAAAGGCACTGCGGCTATCGAGATAGGAACGGGTGTCGGCGTGCTGACAAAAGAGCTCGCTTCCCGCTGTGACAGGGTGTTCGCCGTTGAGATAGATGAACGGCTGAAGCCCGTGCTCGCGGAGACACTCGCGGAATACAACAACATAGAGATAGTCTTCGCGGACGTATTAAAGACCGATATGAACGCGCTGATACGCGATAAGCTCGCAGGGTCTGACAAGATATACGTCTGCGCAAACCTGCCCTACTACATCACCTCGCCCGTTATAATGAAGCTGCTCGAGGAACGCCTTCCGATAAGCGCAGTTACCGTAATGGTGCAGAAGGAGGCCGCCGACAGGCTGTGCGCCGAGCCGGGCACGAGAGAATGCGGCGCTGTGACGGCGGCGGTAAGATACTACAGCACCCCGAAAATGCTGTTCAAGGTGAGCCGCGGGAGCTTTATGCCCGCCCCGAACGTTGACAGCGCGGTCATTCGGCTCGATGTAAACCGTGAGCCGAATTACACGGTCGCCGACGAAAAGCTTTTCTTCCGCATCATAAAAGCCTCGTTCGCGCAGCGCCGCAAGCAGATGCTCAATCCGCTCAGCGCGGAGACAGGGATTACGAAGCAGGAGCTTGCAAAAATGCTCGAAGAATGCGGCATAAAGACGTCAGCGCGCCCGGAAGAGCTGAAAATGGAAGAATTTGCCGCTATCTGCGATAAGATCTCACATAAAAAATAACATATCCCTTTTTCCGACACGATTTTCAGTGTCCTTGTGGTAAAATGGTCTGTACCATAAACCGAAAGGATGTTGAAAATGGAAAGAAGTATCGCTTCAAGAAACGATGCCGGAGAAAGGGATATCGGTATTTTTAAGGGCGCGGCGCTGTTCGCGGGAGGCTTTGCGCTCGGGCTCACCGACCTGTTCGGCCACCCTGCCCCGTTCGCCGCGGCCGCCCTCGGAGCCGCAAACGGGCTCGAATGCCTGTTTTTATTTGTGGGAGCGGCAGCGGGATATTTCATAAACGGCGGCGCAGCACCGACGGTCGCACATATCGCTGCGATGGGCGTTATAACGCTTATCCGCTTTATAACGAGCTCGGTGATACATCTTCCCCGTAACGGCGCAGCGCGGGTAATACAGTCGGTGATCGCGGGTATATGCCTGTTCTTTGCAAATATATTCACCGCAAAGGGCGTATATGACATATTTATCTCCGCCGCTTTCGCCGTGATATCCGCGGTATTCGTGCTTTGCCTGCAGAAGCTCCGTGCTTCCGGGAAGCGTCTCGTTTTCACAAAGCAAAAGCCTGCCGTTACCGCGGCGGTATGCGTTCTGTTCGTACTTATAACGGCAGCCCTTACGAGCCTTAACATCGGCGTTGTGAATATCGGTGTATTCGTGTCGGCTCTCGCGATACTGTGCTCTTCGGAAATGCGGGTCGAGGCGGCCGCAGCCGTTTGCGCCGTGCTGTCATCAGCAGGGATAGCCGCCGGTAACGCCGATTTTTCTTCCTTCTGCATTCTCATCTCCGTCACGGCTCCCGTCATAATGCTGTTTGACCGCTACGGAAGAGTTACACGCGCCTGTGCGTTCATCGCAGTGTTGGGCATTGGAATGCTCATTACGGGAATAACTCCGGCCGGCGGTATCGCGGCGATGTCGGCAGCGGGCGCGGCTGCGCTTTATATGGCTGTTCCGGAGCGGTATTCCCCGTTTTCGGCTATTATCGGCCGTTCGGATATCTCCTCCTCGTCGAAGCCGTTTGCCGCGTTCGGAAAGCGCCTCGGGAATATGGGAAGCGCTATAGAGGAAATGCGCTCGGCGGTGATACAGACCGCGAAAGCACTCGAAACCGAGAACCTGAACGACATCTCGTGGGTATATATGAAAGCCGCCGACCGTGTCTGCAAAAGCTGCAAAAGCTGTATGGACTGCTGGGGCAAGCAATACAACGACACTGCGGATATAATGAACAAGGCGGTGTATGAGCTGAAAAAAGGCTCATTCGTCAGCGAGGGAATGCTCGGAGGACACCTTACGCAGGATTGCGGGAAACGCTCCGAGCTCGCCGAGGCGCTCAACAAGCAGTACGCCGTATATTGCTCGGCGGTAAGCGCGGCGCACAAGGTAACGGAAATGCGCTCCGTCCTCACGGCACAGCTCGGTGCAACGGGCTCTATGCTGAAAAGTATGTCGGAGGAGCTTGCACGCAATGATACATACGATGAAAAAGCAGCGAGTGAGGCCGAAAAGGTGTTCTCCGAGGCCGGCTGCTCCGACGTTTCCGTGATAGCGCTGATAATAGGCGGCCGACTGAGCATAGACGCATACGGTGCGGGTCTGCCCGATATCACGCGCGAGGAGCTTGCGGACAGGCTCGCGTTCGCTATGCGCAAGGAGTTCGACCTGCCAGTTATAAGCGAGTGCTCGGGAAAGGTGCATATCACCATTTCAGAGCGCACGGGCTACGATGTGCAGACGAGGATATTCCGCAAAAGCAAGCAGGAAGGCCGCAGCGGTGACTGCGCCGAATGCTTCAGCGACGGCAGGGGCTATGCTTATATGATACTTTCCGACGGAATGGGAACGGGGAGCCGCGCCCGCATAGACAGCGCTTTTTCATGCGGTATGCTTACCAAGCTGCTCAAAGCGGGCATTGACCTCGATTCGTCGCTTGAGATGATAAATACCTCGCTTATGGTAAAATCCGCCGACGAGAGCTTTGCGACACTTGACCTATGCCGCGTGGATCTGAACACCGGCGAAGTAATGATGTGCAAGGCGGGCGGAGCCGCGGCATACATACGCTGCGGCAATACATTCGCCGAGATTACCGAGGGCGGTCTTCCGCTCGGCGTGGGCTTTGACACCAAGCGCACCGCCAAAACATTCAGGCTTGCCGAGGGCGACATCATTATTATGACGAGCGACGGCGCCGAGATCGACAAAAACTGGCTCGAACAGGTGGTCATGCGGGATAAGCGAGCCGACCTCGAAAGCATTATAACTACCGTGGGAGAAGCGCTCCGTCTTTCCGCGGATAAGGAAACACAGGACGATATGACTGTTCTCGGGATAAAGCTTATCGCCTGACGATCTACATCAGACTTTTTACCCCATTTTAATGAAATATTTAAATTTACTATTGCAAAATGTTTAGATTTGTGGTATAATTATTATGTCTAAATGTGACAATTTTGCGTCGGATATTACTTTCGGTAATATTTTCGGGAAATATATAGAGTAAATTTGAGATATTTTATGATGAAAGCGGGGTGAGCGTCGGTTGAATAATTGCAGCTGGTATTTATACCTTTGCGGCAGAAAGGTCCGCAATATCAGAGAGCTCCGCGAAAGCTTCGATACGGCCGCGCTCACCGGGTATTTCCTCGGCGGAAGTCTTCGCGGCTTTCTTTCCGAGATCGGAGAGAACAAGATACTTGACCGCCTTTCCGCTATAGATACCGACGGCGATATAGGCCGACAGCTCGAATTTGCATTCGGTGTCGTTCCGACAAAAAGAGACCTTACAGAGCTCACCGAGCTTGCGGGAGAACAGCCTCCCGAGCCCGCAGTTATGAGCATTCCCGCAAAAAAAGCCGCCGAAGCCGGTATCGGCAGTGCTGTGGTATATTCAGGCACCGCTGTTTCGTCATTCGGCGCGGTAAGCTCATTTGAGAGCTATCTGCCTTCAATACTCACTGAGGGGGTATCCTCCGGCTACGGTATCGGCTCCTATCGGGCTTTCCTCACCGGACAAGCTTTGGCAAGCTCATACAGCGGACTTCTCGGCTCGTTCACCTTCGGAGCTTTCGGGATAACAGGCGGTATCGGGACAAGCTCGTTCTATTACGGCTCGTTCGGCTCATACAGCCTTTCCGCGCTGTTCGGCTACACGACGTCATTCTCGTCCTCATCGTTCTCCGTCGGCTCATATCTTTCGATGTTTGGGCTGTACGGCCTTCTCGGAAAATTCGGCAGCTTCACGGGCTACGGCTCTTACAAAGGCATATTCACCGGCTCTTTCGCGTGGGGGACTTATACGCTCGGCTCGTACCGCTTCGGCCTGACGGGAAGCTTCGCGGGGCTCGGGAGCTTCTTCAACTTCGGAAGGCTGTTATCTTCCGGTTTTATGGGAAATTCCGGAAGCTCCGGCAGCTTTGGCAGCACAGACCGTTTCTTTGCCGAGAACGGGAGCTTCCGCAGCAGCGACACCGGCATAACGATAACCGCCGAGGAATACCACAGGACACTTATAAACCTCTCGTCCTGCCCACTTAATGCTTACGGATACGGGATAAATCTGATATGAACGGGATACACGTCAATTCAACAGCGCCGTTTTTCTCACGGCACCCGGGCGCGGGATACGCTATAGAGCGGTTCTCACTTCTCTGTACGGTCATTTCCGCGCTTGAGTGGCGTAAGATGAACGGCGATATTTTTATGGTGACGGACAGTATCGCGGGCGAATACTACCGAAGTACCGGTCTCGATAAGGTCTGGAGCGCCGTGCTCGAGCTTATTCCTGCCGACATCGAGGGCATTGACCCGGATATGTTCTGGGCCGCGGGAAAGCTTATCGCGCTGCGGGATATCCCGCAGAACGCCGCGCTCGTGGACGAGGATCTTATCGTCTGGAAAACACTGGAGCTTTCCGATACGGCAGTCACCTGCGCTCACCGCGAATATCTCTCCCCCGACATCTACCCCGACCCGCGCCTGTTCGGTGTACGGAATTTCCCGCTGCTCGTACAGCTCGATATGGCCGTATTGCCCTGCAATACGGCGTTCCTGTACATTCCCGACGACTCGTTCAGGCTGTTTTACGCCAATCAGTCTATAGCATTTATGAAAGCGGCTTCCTCCGACAAATGCGGAGACAGGTTGTGCAGAATGGTGTTTGCCGAACAGCGTCTGCTCGGTACGCTGTGCGCGCTCACGGGTACGGAGATACATACGCTTATGGATATGGACAGGCTTTTCATCGCGCAGGACGATTATACACACCTCTGGGGCGCAAAGCAGGCTATGCGTGATAATGACGATCTGCGGGCGGGATTTATCTCACGCTGCGAGAAGCGCATACAAACGGACTTTCCGGAACACGAGTGGGTCATCGGCGTCATAAGGGAATGCACTAAATAATATGCTTCCCGGGATAACTCACCAAAACGTTCCGATTAGGAGCCTTCGGGTCTCGACACGATTCGGATATGCGGCGAAGCCGCAACCACAACTATTCATTATTCACCATTCACTCTTCACTATTCATTATCTCTCCCGGGGATAGTAAAGAGTGAAGAATGAATAGTTGTGGTTGCGCTGCGCGCTTATTTTTATGGTGAGTTATCCGTGTGATCGCGAAATAAAATATGATTCCCCGGATAACTCACCAAAAAGCAAAACTAACCAAAAACAGAGGGAAACCCGAAATAAATCGCCGGGAACCGGCGCGCTGCGAGATACCCCCATTAATTCCGGCGGCCGATTAGTCTGACCTCGCCTACCCGTGCTTTCCATTAGCTGTGTAGTAACCGGCGAGTTGAAGACAAGCGGCCGACGTGCGGCTGGGCGGCTGCTTGGTAGCGCGCATCGTGCGCGCTTTTGGCAGACCGCCTTCGATGCTTCCTGCATCGG
>JAFTAG010000132.1 GCA_017458655.1 Ruminiclostridium sp.
CGAAAACTTCTACCGTCCCTCCAACGAAAAGGTTCTTGCCGAATTCTCCGACACATTCGACCTTAACATCAACCTCGTTACTATCAACGATTTCGGCGGCTGGGATGAAGCGTTCGCAAAGCATTTCGCAGACGGCGGACTTTTCGACCAGATCTACGAACAGGATTAAGATAAAAATATAAACCATTTAAAAGTTCCTTCCTTTCACAGAAAAGTATATCCCCGCCTTCAAGGTGGGGATATGCTATAAAACAGGTATTTTTATGAAAAACAGTAAACGCATAATTCCCGGATTCGGGATTTCAATGGGCATAACACTTGCGCTGCTTAGCATCATGGTTCTGATACCGCTGGCATCGCTTGTGATATTCACCGTGAAAATGGACTTCGCAGATATAATAAAGGTCATCACCCGTCCGCGCGTTGTGGCGAGCTTCGGGGTAAGTCTGCTGACATCATTCATAGCGTCGGTAGTAAACGCTGTAATGGGCGTGATACTCGCGTGGGTGCTTGTGCGCTATAACTTTCCGGGCAAGCGCATACTTGACGGTATGATCGAGCTTCCGTTCGCGCTCCCGACTGCTGTTGCGGGTATATCTCTCACATCTCTGTATGCTGACTCGGGCTGGATAGGCGGTATTTTCGCGAATATGGGGATAAAGATCGCATACACGCGTATAGGCATAACGATAGCGCTGATATTTATTGGCATACCTTTCGTTGTACGCACCGTGCAGCCTGTTCTCGAAAAGCTCGACCCGCTGTACGAGGAAGCCGCCGGTATTCTCGGAGCAAGCCGCACACGCACTTTCCGGAAAGTCATTCTCCCCGAGCTCAGACCCGCTATTTTCACAGGCTTCGGGCTTGCGTTCGGCCGCTGCCTCGGCGAATACGGAAGCGTAGTTTTCATTGCCGGAAACCAGCCGTATGAAACGGAGATCACTCCGCTTATCATAATGTCGGAGCTGCAGGAATACGACTATCCGAGCGCGACTGCAATAGCTCTCGTTATGCTCGCGGCGGCATTCCTGATACTCTTCATCGTAAACATCATACAGATACGCAGCGCAAAAATACTGAAAGGAGGGCACTGAAATGGCAGCGGAAAACACATTAGCCGTAAAGCCCGCAAAACGTGTTATATCGCGCGAAGGCAGCACAGACATACACGCGAAAACAACAGGCTCGACAGCGGTAAAAATAATACTCATAACCATAAGTGTCCTGTTCCTGTTCGTGATGCTTGTGATGCCGCTTATCACGGTAATTTACGAGGCTTTCCGGAAAGGTATAGTTCCGTATCTCGAAACGCTTTCCGACCCCGATACGATAAGCGCGCTGCTGCTAACACTTGAAGCTACGATATTCGCAGTCGTGATAAACACTATATTCGGACTGTTCGCGGCGTGGGCAATATCAAAGTTCAGATTTCACGGAAAGAAGCTGCTCGTAACGCTTATAGACCTTCCGGTCACAGTATCGCCGATAATCGCGGGTCTTATATTCGTGCTTACATTCGGCAGACAGAGCGCGCTCTATCCCCTGCTCGAAAGCATAGATTTCATGGTGGTTTACGCCGTACCGGGAATTATCCTTGCAACGGTTTTTGTAACGTTCCCGTTCATATCGCGCGAGATACTCCCCGTGCTTGACGCACAGGGAACGGACGAAGAAGAAGCCGCGGCGCTTATGGGCGCAAAGGGATTTACCATATTCCGCAAGGTCACGCTCCCGCATATCAAGTGGGCGCTGATGTACGGTATCGTGCTTTGTGCGGCGCGTGCTATGGGTGAGTTCGGCGCGGTATCGGTACTGTCCGGACATCTTCGCGGAAAGACCGTCACACTGCCGCTGCAGGTGGAGATACTTTTCGGCGACAACAAGTTCATGGCGGCATTCGCGGTATCCTCGATACTTGTGGTGCTTGCGGTCGTGATACTTATTGTCCGCAGCATAGTTGAGCACATCGGAAAGAGACGAGGCGAAAAATAATGTATATTGAGCTTAAAAACATAAATAAATCCTACGGCGATTTCAAAGCCTCGGACAATGTGGGCTTTGAGATAGAAAAAGGCAAACTCGTGGCGCTTCTCGGTCCGTCGGGAAGCGGCAAGACCACAATACTCCGTATGATCGCGGGACTTGAAAAGCCCGACAGCGGAGAAATAATCATTGACGGAAAAGTAGTGAACGACATACCCGCAAGCGAGCGCGGCATAGGCTTTGTATTCCAGAGCTACGCGCTGTTCCGCTATATGACAGTGTTTGAAAACATCGCGTTCGGTCTGAAAGTCCGCAAACAGGACAAGGAAAGTGTGAAAGCGCGTGTTACGGAGCTTATAAAGCTGATCGGGCTTGAGGGCTTCGAGAAGCGCTATCCTTCACAGCTTTCCGGCGGTCAGCGCCAGCGTGTAGCATTCGCGCGCGCCCTTGCTCCAAATCCGCAGGTGCTGCTGCTTGACGAACCGTTTGCCGCTATAGACGCGAAGGTGCGTCAGGAGCTTCGCAAGTGGCTCAAAGACATGATACATCAGCTCGGTGTGACTGGTATTTTTGTCACTCACGATCAGGACGAAGCGATAGAGGTTTCCGACGAGATAATTGTCACAAATAAGGGCAGAGTTGAGCAGACCGGAACTCCCATTGACATTTACCGCAACCCGACGACTGCATTCACATCGGCGTTTTTCGGTGTAACATCGGAGCTTGTCGATTACAAGTCCTTCAAGTCATTCGACGAGGTCGGCGAGTATGACAAAGCGATAGTTCGTCCCGAATTTGTCAAGATAACCAAGAAGAACGAGCTGCAAAAGTATAAAAGCTCTGCCGTTGAGGGCGTGGTTAAGGACGCACAGTTCCGCGGAAGCAGCATTGAGGTCACGGTAAACTGCAACAACAGCACATTCAGCGCAAGGCGCGGACTTGACGAGCCTGCGGTAGAGGTCGGCGAGAAGGTCGATGTTTTCATTTATCGTATCTTCGTCACACACGGCGACTCGGTAAGGCTGCTGAAAAACAACGCGATCCGAGAAGAGACTGTAGTTATCTGAATACTTATGTGC
>JAFTAG010000133.1 GCA_017458655.1 Ruminiclostridium sp.
ACTGTCACCTATAAGGACTATATAGGAAAGAGGATCGGCATAAAGACAGGTTCGAGCTTTGAGGCGATAACCTTTGAGTATTTTCCTGACAGCGAATATGTATATATGGAAAGCACAAGCGATCTGGCTGTCGCTCTGGAGCAGAATAAGATAGACGCGTTCATGGATGATGAACCTGTCATACGTATGCTGAATGCCGAAAACAGCAATCTGGATTACATAAAACAGCCGATCGTGGACGATGATTATTCGTTTATGTTCCAGAAAGGAAATGAAAGAGCCGATAAGCTTCGTCAACAGTTCAATGAAATGGTGTCGGAGCTTAACGAAAGCGGTAAGCTTTCCGGAATGACGGGAAAATGGTTTTCCAACGATGATTCTGTCAAGACCTTTGACAGAACGCCTTCATCGGGTGAGAACGGTGAAATAATCGCCGCGGGCTGGCCGGACAATGTTCCGTTCTCTTATTATCTGAACAATGAATATACCGGTTTTGCCGTGGAGCTTATAACGTTATTCGGGCAGAAATACGGTTACAGTGTAAAATTTGAGCAGCCAAACATTACGGCGGTGGTCGCAGGCGTTACCTCCGGACTGTATGATATAGGTATCGGCAGTATTTCCATTACCGAGGAGCGGAAGGAAAGCGCAAACTTCTCCGATACTGTGTATAAGGGCGGAGTAATACTTGCGGTAAGGGCTTCTGATATCGCCGTACAGGGTGAGACCGCCGCGGCCGGTGTGAACGGCGGAGGCAGCACATATAAGGACTTCAACGGAAAAGCACTCGGAATACTGTCCGGAAGTGCTTTCGAGCCGACTACCTTTGAGAAGTTCCCAGACAGCAAATATCTGTACTTCAATACATATTCCGATCTGAATATAGCGCTGCTCGAAAAACGCATAGACGGATATGTGGCGGACGAACCGACAGTGAGGGTAACACACAAGGAGAACAGTGATATCTCGTATCTTTCCGAGCCTCTTGCGGTTGACAGCTACTATTTTATGTACAGCAAAACGGAAGCAAAGTCACAGACGCTTCTTAAGCAGTTCAATGAGATGCTTTCGGAAATGACATCGGACGGTACTCTCGCGGAGTTGCAGGATATATGGTTCGGCGGGGACGCAAGCCTTCAGACCATCGACCGTTCCGGCATCACAGGTGAGAACGGTATCATAACAGTCGGCACATACTCCGGAGCTCCGCCGTTCACGATGTTCGTCAGCGGGGAGCTTTCGGGAATGACTACCGACCTTATGTATCGGTTCGCGAGAAAATACGGTTATAAACCGAAATTCGAGGATACCGATGTCAACGGTTTGCTTGCGGGACTTGCCTCCGGAAAATATAATATGCTTGCCGCGCCATTATCGAAGACACCTGAAAGGGCAGAAGCAGCAGACTTCTCCGACCCGTTCTACTCCGCGGATATCTGCCTTGCGGTAAGAACGGAGAACGTCGGCACTCCGGCTTTGTCGTACAAGGATTATGTAGGCAAAAGAGTCGGCATACTGACCGGTTCGAGCTTCGAGCAGCCTACATTCGAATTTCTGCCGGACAGCGAATATTTTTACTTTGATTCATTCAGCGATCTTATTATGGCACTGGAAATGAATAAGATCGACTGCTTCATAGAAGATGAACCCCTCCTGCGGGCGGCAGCAATAGATCATCCGGAACTCAGCTATCTCCCCGAAATACTTAAAGAGGATAAATACAGCTTCTGTTTCCAGAAGAACGGCGAGAAGGCGGAGCTTCTTCAGAAGCAGTTCAATGAGATGATAGCAGAGCTGGAAGCCGACGGAACAATGGAAAGCCTGCGTAAAAAATGGTATGACGGCGATGCGTCGGCAGCAATGATAGATCGTTCCGGTATCACGGGTGAAAACGGAACTCTGAATGTCTTCGTCAATCCGCTGAACGTGCCTACTGCTATGATAGTGGACGGTGAGCTTAAAGGATACGCGGTCGAGCTTATGACGATGTTCTGTCGGAAATACGGCTATGACTGCAAATATGAACAGGCAAACATAAGCTCCGGTCTTGCGGGCATTGCGTCGGGTATATACGATGTGGGCGCAAACAATGTGACAGTGACTCCGGAAAGAGAAGAAAGCGTGCGTTTTTCCGATCCGATCTATTACGGCGGTATCTCTCTCGCGGTAAGAAAGTCCGACATTTATAAAAGCGCGGGCGCGGCTGCTGCCGAAAATACGGGAGCGGAAGATATACCGGGGTTTTTTGACAGCATAGCGCTCAGCTTCGAGAAGAACTTTATCCGCGAAAACCGTTGGCAACTCATTGCCGAAGGCATCGGCACCACCTGCCTGATAACCGTGATGTCCGCAATTTTCGGCTCGGTGCTGGCATTCCTTGTGTGTATGTTCCGCCGCACGGGCAGCAGGCTTGCGAACGGCATCAGCAATGTCTATGTGAAGCTCCTGCAGGGGACTCCGATAGTCGTACTGCTGATGATACTCTACTATGTGGTACTCGGCAAATCCGGGTTAGAAGCGCTGTGGGTCGCAGTCATCGGCTTTACGTTGAACTTCGGCGCGTACGCGTCCGAGATAATGCGCTCCGGTATCGAGGGCATTGACGTCGGACAGCGTGAAGCGGCGCTGGCTCTCGGATATACCGACAATCAGGCATTTTTCAAGTTCATATTCCCTCAGGCGGCTGTAAGGTTCCTGCCGGTGTATAGGGGCGAGATAGTCTCGCTGCTGAAAAGCACCTCGATAGTCGGCTACATCGCAATTCAGGACCTCACGAAAATGAGCGACATTATCCGGAGCCGCACCTATGAAGCGTTCTTCCCGCTGATAGCAACGGCGATAATCTACTTCGTGCTTGCTTGGATAATCTCGTTGATGCTGAAATTCGTTCTGAAAGCCGTTGACAAGAGAAGCAGGAAAAGAGGCACATCAAAATGAGCATGATAAAGATTGAGCATTTAAGAAAAGAATACCCGAATGTAACTCCGCTTAAAGACGTCTGCGCAGAGATAAACAAGGGCGATGTCATCTCTGTGATAGGTCCGTCCGGAACGGGCAAATCCACGCTGCTGCGCTGCCTCAACCAGCTTGAGGAGCCCACATCGGGAACAGTATCCATAGACGGCGAGGTGATAACCGACCCGAAATGCAATATATCGCTCGTTCGTCGCAAAATGGGAATGGTTTTCCAGTCCTTCAATCTTTTCGCAAATCTGAATATCGTTGAGAATGTCATGTCCGCGCCGGTGAACCTGCTTAAAGTACCGAAGGAACAGGCACGCAAAGAAGCCATGGAGCTTCTAAAACGTGTCGGACTTGCGGAAAAGGCGGAAAACTATCCCGATGAGCTGTCCGGAGGTCAGAAGCAGCGTGTGGCTATTGCCCGCGCTATCGCAATGAAGCCGGAGATAATCCTGTTTGATGAGCCGACTTCCGCGCTCGACCCGACAATGGTTGGTGAAGTATTGTCCGTTATTCGCAGCCTCGCCAAAGAGGGTATGACGATGATGATAGTCACCCACGAAATGAAGTTTGCACGAGATGTGTCAAACCGCGTTTTCTATATGGACGAGGGCGGCATATATGAGGACGGGACTCCGCAGCAGATCTTTGAAAACCCGACAAAGGAAAAAACGAGAATATTCATCAAGCGGCTTAAGCAGCTTGCGCTGGAGATAAACTCTCCGGATTTCGACTTTATCGGCTTTACCTCAAGGATCGAGCAGTTCGGCAGGGATAATATCATCGACGCCCGCATTGTCCGGAATATGCAGCTTGCGTTCGAGGAACTTGTGATACAGAACATCATCGGAAAGCTCGGACGCGATAACAGCGGATTCCCGATAAATATAACGGTCGAGTATTCCGAAACGGACGCTGCCGCCGAAATGACAATAGCCTATGGCGGCGGGAAATATGACCCGTTCACAGACGGTGACGAGCTTTCTGTTATGATCGTGAAGAAGCTTGCGGCTTCCGTCACATACGGCTATGAAACGGAAAACCGCGTAACGGTAAGATTTACCGCATAAAACAAGTCAAAACCACCGGCTCGTCCGGTGGTTTTATATTAAATGACATATATTTTTTGCACTTTCCTCACCTCCGGCGAAGGAGACAAAAACAAAAATACATCTTAAGTTGCAGACATAATCAATTTTTGAAATACGTACTAAGAATACAATTCTTTTGAAATATTGATAAATGAATATTCCATGGATTTTTTATCTTTTGCGGCAGAGGTTTTGCTGTAGATTCCGAAAGGAGCATGAGGTGATTCTGCCCACCTGAAGGTAACAAGATCCGGATAATTCATAATCTCATACTCAGGAAGAAAGGCATATCCGTAACCTGCGAGCAGCAGACCGTATGCTTCGTTGGCGTTTGAGCAAATTGCATTAACCATTTCATCGTTAACAGGAACGATATGTCTTCCTCGTGAGAAGAAGTTCCGTAGCAGATATGGAGGGACAGAAATAATCTGACGGTATTTCCATAAATCATTTGTGGTTACCGTCTTGTTTTTATGCTTCTTCAGATCTTTTGCTAAAGGATGTTCCTTATGCATGACACATAATAATTGTTCTTCGTGTAGCAGAGTAAACTCTATGTTGGAATCTTTAAACTTAGAATCCTTCATTCCAATGATTAAATCTAATTGATTGTTTACAAGACGACTTAAGTTGGCATCTGTCTGATCTTCTGTAAATGCCGGTATCACATTTGGATTTAGCTTAAGCAGAGGCTTAAGAATTCTACTGATCAGATTGATTGTGAGCGGATCCATATATCCTATTTTAAGAGAGTGTAGTTCTCTTTCCTGAAAATTAGATAGGCGTTCCCTGGAGTGATATACTGTATCAATGATAGAATTAGCTTCTGGAAGAAAAGCAGCACCAGCCCTGGTAAGTGTGACTGATCTGGTAGTTCTGTTAAAAAGCTTGCAGCAAAGTTCTGTTTCCAAAGACTGTATCTGCTTAGTTACAGCCGGCTGAGTAAGTCCGAGCTGTTCTGAAGTTTTCATATAATTAAGAGTATTTGCGAGGCTGATAAAGCATTCAAGCTGAGATGTATTCATAATCTTCTCCTGGTATCATTTTATTTATTCCATTTGTTTATAAATAATAACATAAATTCATTTCACAGTACACCATTTTGATGTTAAGATACCACTGTAATTAAGAATCGGGATTGGATTGTTTAATTACCAATAATAGCAGAGTTGGAGCATTCCCGTTAAGGGGTAAAAACGGAGGTTGAGAAAAGGAACCCCATCCCATAGAATATCGTTGGTAGCCGACCAAAGCACTAACGAAACCAATGGGGAGGAGTTCCAAGATGAATTGTAAACTGAACGACAAGA
>JAFTAG010000134.1 GCA_017458655.1 Ruminiclostridium sp.
CACAGCGGCAGCCGTGAGGTTCTTGATAACGAATATCTCCGGTTCGCCGCCCTCGCGTCTGAATGCCTCGGCCATATCGTATTCGCCGTTCGTTCCGGGGAATGCCGGGATAAGCACACGCGGCTTTGCTGTCTTGTTTGCAGGTGCGCAGGAGAACTGTGCGCCTGTGGTGCAGGTGATAGGCTCGGGAGTATCATAGTGCTTTACGGAGTCCCTGAATATCGGTTCGAGTACGGCATCCCACTTCTTTTCAAGTGCTGCGATATCGAGTTTGACACTGCCCGCCTCGATAGTGTAGCTGTCGGTCGTTTCACCGATAAGCTCAAATCCGTCGAGCGTATCGCCCGATTCCACGATGAACGCGCCGTACTTCATTCCGAACAACTTTTCATCGTCGGTGATATTCAGCTTCGCGCCGATGCGGTTGCCGAGCGACATCTTGAAAATGCCTTCTGCGACGCCGCCGTGACCGAGCGTCCAAGCCGAAACAGCCTTGCCCTCTGCTATAGCGGCTTCTACCTTCTTGAAAACAGCCTTTACGCTGTCGAAAACGGGAAGTCCGTTCTTGTCGTATTCGGGAGCGATATAGAACAGCTTATCATACGGGAGCTTAAACTCCGCACTGATGATCTTATCAGCCTTGCCAGTGCCTACAGCGAACGAAACGAGGGTGGGCGGAACGTCAATGTGCTCGAATGTACCGCTCATGGAATCCTTGCCGCCGATAGCGCCCGCACCGAGAGCCTTCTGTGCCTTGTAAGCTCCGAGCAGAGCCGAGAAAGGCTGTCCCCAGCGCTTGGGGTCGCCCTGTGTGCGCTCGAAGTATTCCTGGAATGTCAGCCAGCAGCTATCGCTCTTACCGCCCGCCGCGACGAGCTTGGCGATACTCTCAACGACAGCGAGCACAGCCCCGTGATAGGGTGACTGCACAGCAACTGCGGGGTCATAGCCCCACGCCATTATAGATGCCGTCTTTGTTTCTGCGCCGAGAACCGGTATCTTAGCCGCCATTGCCTGAACGGGCGTCTGCTGTGTCTTGCCGGAGAAAGGCATAAGCACGGTCGCTGCGCCTACTGTGGAGTCGAAACGCTGCACGAGTGCACGCTGTGAGCATACATTGAGGTCGGTAACGAGCTTTTCCCAGTCTTCCGCTGTGTTGTGAAGCGGGGAACTGTACGAAACTTTCACATCCGGCACGGATATGTCAGTATGCTTCTCCGCACCATTGGAATTGAGAAATTCGCGGGATATGTTCACGATAGTCTTGCCGTTCCAGTTCATCACAAGACGCGGCTCGGCTTCAACTACCGCAACGGGTGTTGCTTCGAGGTTTTCCGTTCCCGCGAGCTCAATGAACTTGTCAACGTCCTCTTTTGCGACAACTACTGCCATTCTTTCCTGCGACTCGGAGATAGCAAGCTCGGTGCCGTCGAGACCGGCATACTTCTTGGGAACGGCGTTCAGGTCTATGGTAAGACCGTCCGCGAGCTCACCGATAGCAACGGAAACGCCGCCTGCGCCGAAGTCGTTGCAGCGCTTAATCATCACGGTCGCTTCACGTCTGCGGAAAAGTCTCTGAAGCTTGCGCTCGATAGGAGCATTACCTTTCTGTACTTCCGCGCCGCACGTTTCAAGCGACTGTACGCTGTGGGATTTTGACGAACCGGTAGCTCCTCCGCAGCCGTCACGTCCCGTTCTGCCGCCGAGCAGTATGATAACATCACCGGGAGCGGGTCTTTCTCTGCGGACATGGTCGGCCGGTGCAGCCGCGATGACTGCGCCTATCTCCATACGCTTTGCCATATATCCGGGGTGGTAGATCTCCGCAACGTGTCCCGTAGCAAGGCCTATCTGGTTGCCGTAGGAAGAATAGCCCGCGGCGGCCGTGGTGGTTATCTTGCGGGGTGGGAGCTTACCCTTTATCGTCTTGTCAACGGGCAGCAGCGGGTCGGACGCGCCGGTCACGCGCATAGCCTGATAAACGTAGGAGCGTCCGGACAGCGGGTCGCGGATAGCACCGCCAAGGCAGGTCGCAGCGCCGCCGAACGGTTCGATCTCGGTGGGGTGGTTGTGAGTCTCGTTCTTGAACATCAGCAGCCAGTCCTCGTCCTTGCCGTCAACGTCAACTTTAATGCGTACCGAGCAGGCGTTGATCTCCTCACTCTCGTCGAGGTCTTTCAGTATGCCGTCCTTTTTGAGCTTCTTTGCGGCAAGTGTGGCGATATCCATAAGGCATACCGGCTTGCCGTCACGTCCGAGCTCACTGCGGTCAGCTTTGTATTCCGCGTAGGTATCGGCGATATAGGGCGCAGCGATCTCAGCGTTATCGATGATAGTTCCGAATGTGGTATGGCGGCAGTGATCCGACCAGTATGTATCTATCATGCGTATCTCGGTGATAGTCGGGTCACGTTTTTCCGTCTTGAAGTAGTCCTGGCAGAACTTGATATCGTCGTTGTCCATTGCGAGACCGTAGTTCTTCACGAAATCGGCGAGACCGTCCTTGTCAAGCTGCAAAAAGCCGTCCAATATCGCTACCTCAGTGGGTATATCATATTCCGTTTTGAGCGTCGTGTATTCCTCGTAGCCGCATTCACGCGATTCCACCGCGTTTATGAGATAATGCTTGATACGCGCGAATTCTTCGTCGGAAATGCTGCCTTTGAGCAGGTATATCTTCGCGTACTTAACTAGCGGACGTTCGCCCTTGCAGAGCATCTGAATGCACTGTGCGGCGCTGTCGGCACGCTGGTCGAACTGTCCGGGAAGGTATTCCACCGCGAACATTTTCTCGTCGGCTGCGGGTGTGGGGAGCGCATCGAGCACGGTATCGACGGGCGGCTCGGAGAACACAACGGGTATCGAGCGGTCGAGATCCTCCTTCGAGATATCCTCGACGTCGTAGCGGTTGATTATGCGCACTCCGGCAATGCCGTCTATACGCAGGGAAGTTTTAAGGTCGGACAGGAGCTGGTCTCCCTCGACCGCGTAACGGGGCTTTTTTTCTACATAAATACGGTAAACAGCCATTTTATTGAAATTCCTTCCTTTCGGGTGTCATATATATATTAATTATACCATTTTTGCCGTAAATAGTCAATAGAGAAAAACAAAGTTTGAAGTAAATGTAAATTCTCTGTATATAGGCATTAAAATACGCTTTATCCCGTATTGACAAAAGAAATGTTTTTGATTATAATGTTATAAGCGGGCAGTTCCCGCGAAGAAGAAAACGGAGGGATCTCCCTTATGGATATATGTATTGTCACGGGTGCTTCGTCGGTCATAGGCTCGGAATACGTCGATACTGTGGAACGCGTCTGTGACGGGATAGACGAGCTCTGGGTGATATCGGGACAGCGCGGGCATCTTACCGAGCTCACAAAGCGATATGAGCGCATACGGGTAGTTCCCGTGCCGCTTGAACTCAATGAAGAGATGTCATACAGCTTTATAGGAGAAATGCTGAAAACGAACGAGCCTAACGTGAAAATGCTGATAAACTGCTGCGGCGCAAGTGAGTACGGCGCGTTTACAGAGACCGATGAGAAACGCATTTTCTCGCTGATCGACCTGAACATCAGAGCCGTTCTCGCATTTGAAAAAATGTGCTTACCGTATATGAACACAGGCAGCTATATCATCAACTGCGGGTCGGTATCGTCCTTCGCGCCGCTGCCGATGCAGGCTGTTTACAGCCCCTGCAAGACCTTTCTGCGCTGCCACTCAAAGGCGCTGCGCGGCGAGCTGCTGCCGCAGGGGATAAACGTTATGACCGTTATCGGAGAGAGCCTCGAGAACGAATACGACCCGTCGATAGCGGAAGAAAACGCGTATCTTACTGCGCACGGAACAGACCTCCGGGCGCTTACCGAACGCTCACTCAAAGCCGCCGCGAAGGGAAAAGCCGCATACATACACCGGGGACTGTGCAGATTCCTTATGGCGGCGGGGAAGATACTCCCCGAGAGCCTTGCCGTGAAGCTTGTCTCCGGCGGGAAAAAATGAGAAAAACGGGCAATGCCGGTGAGATACCGACACTGCCCTTATTTTTTTATTTTCTCATTGTGAACGAGAGGCAGTCCGTGCACTGTACATCGGTGGGATCAGCCTCATGCGTTCCCACGGATATATGGTCGAGACTGCAGTGATCACTGCTGCTGCAATGATGCTGACAGTTGTGGATAGTGCATTCGATACATTTGTTTGCTCTTTCGCTGCTCATAACAGTTTCCTCTTTTCGGTAATTATTCCGCGGAATATCCCGCAGGACTATTATGCCGCCAGGAACATAAAAAATACATTTATCCGCAATTGTTATAAATTGCATTATACATTCGGCAGTACGAAATTACTATGACTTGTCTCTTTCGATAAGCAGCTTTATCGCATCAACAGCGCATTGTATCGCTCTTGCGCTGCTCTCACAAACTTTATCGGGAAGTCCCGCCTTGCTGCGTTCAACGTTCCACAGCGCGGTGAAGACCGCTCCTGCGCGAACATGCCTTGCAATAGCGACAGAGAACAGCGCCGCCGACTCCATTTCGCTCGTAAGACAGCCGCAGCGCACATAAGCGTCCCATGCGGGCGCAAGCGTCGCCGATACGGGAACGCCGTTCGGGTCTATCTCGCCGTAAAAGCTGTCCTTGCAGTGTACCACTCCGACGTGGCAGCGGTTCCCGTCCTCGTTTGTCGAAAGCGCATCTCCCGCCTGTTTGAGCGCGCACATAACATCATAATCCGGCACCGCGGGGTATTCTATCGGGATATACTCGCGGCTCGTCCCCTCGCTTCGTATAGCTCCGCTCGCAACGATGAGATCGCCCCCGAATACCTTCATATCCATACCGCCGCTCGTTCCTATGCGAATAAATGTATGAACGCCCGACATTATGAGCTCCTCGACTGCGATAGCCGCAGAAGCTCCGCCTATGCCGGTGGAGACCACGCTTACCGGCTCACCGAGCAGCGTTCCCGTGTAGGTGTTGTATTCGCGGTTGTAAGCTATCTGCTTTGCGTTGTCGAGCAGCTCCGCAATTTTCGGGACTCTCCCCGGGTCGCCCGGAAGGATCGCATATTTCCCGACATCACCCGTCTTTATACGAAGATGAAATCTTATATCGTCCTGTACAAATGCCATAATATTGCCTCCTTACTGTGTTTCGAGAGTTACCGCCGGTTCCGGGAATTCAAGCTGTGTGCCGTAGCCGCTTTCCTGCGTATAGACATCGTCGTTCATCCATGTCGAAACGAACCATATATACAGTGCCATTAAAGCTACCACACCGAGCAGCGACAGTATAAACACAAGTCTGTGCGGTATTCTGAACTTTTTCTTGTTTTTATCGTCTTTGTTATTCATTTCTTTCTCCTTGTATTCTGATTTACGGAGCTTTCGGGGCTGTCCTCAAATATCGAGGGCGCCTTTTCTTCTTTTTTGCGGCTCGTATCCTCGAAAAGCTTCGCTATATTGTGACGCTCCTCGATCGCGAGTATGGCGATATCGAGCAGGGTGGCGAATATCAGCGGGAGGTAAAGCTCGTCCGGGCCGGTAGTCCCCTCGGTATAGATGAAAAGCTGCTCGAACATACCGTTTACGATGAGCACCCCGACAAGTCCCGCGAACGAAAGCCCTGCCGCGACGCGGTAATGCTTCCCGAAAATAAGTGCGGCGGGAAGGACATATCCAACGGTCGAGGTGACTATCCATACCGCCATAATGTCCGTTCTTGCGGCGATATCGGGCTCAACTATTTCCGAACCGCAGACAAGTATCAGCAGCGGGAAGAAGATCCCCACAGCCACGCCCCAAACGCAGACCAACAGCGTTTCGGCTATTTTAAGTATCAGCGACAAAATTTTCATAAAGCATCTCCGATATGAATATATATAATATATGCTGATATTATAATAACACATTTCCTCGGAAATTGCAACACAAATTTCCATTGATATATCGGCCTGTCCTGCAAATAGTAACTGTGTCATACGCAGAAACAAAAAAGAGGGATAGTATGAAAAAAGTTTCGGATATCATAAACATAGCGTCGCTGCTGCTCGTATCGCTGATATTTGCGGGAACTATGGCTTACGGCAAGGCAAACGAGCCGGAATCCGCACCGGCGGCAAGCTACACGGAATACAGCGAACGCAGGACAGTTATTCCGTGCGGGACGCCGTTCGGCATAAAAATGCTTACCGACGGTGTGGTGGTAACGGATTTCGGCGCGGTGAACAGCAGTATCAGTCAGCTCTCGCCCGCGGAAGCGGCCGGCATACGCAGAGGCGATATCATAACATCGGTAAACGGAGTTGATGTGAGGGACAGCTTATCGCTCGCGGCGGCGGTGCAGCTCGACCCCGTATGCACTATAAAGGCGCTGCGCGGTGAGAATGAGCTGATATTCACGGCGAATGCGCTCGAATCGGACAAGGACGGCGAATACAAGCTCGGTATGTGGACAAAGGACAGTGTCGCGGGCATCGGAACAATGACCTATTACGACCCGGAAACGGGTTATTTTGCCGGGCTCGGTCACGCTGTGAGCGATACCTCATCGGGCATAAAAATGCCGCTGCTCAGCGGAGAGATCACAGCGGTCACGATAACGGACGTTATACGCGGAGCTGCGGGAACACCGGGCGAACTGTGCGGTGCGTTCATATCGAGTGTGGAGATAGGAACATTAACACTCAACAGTGAGTACGGCGTTTTCGGGAAATGCACGACCTCGCCGATACTTGCGGAGCCGGTGGAGATAGCGCACCGCGATGAGGTGGAAACGGGGAAGGCGGTCATATATTCCACGACCGGCGGAATGATGCCGGAGGAATACGAGATAGAGATCGTGAGCATCGACCGCGGCAGCACCTCTCCCGTAAAGAATATGACTATCCGCATAACCGATAACGGCCTGCTTTCGCGTACAGGCGGCATAGTTCAGGGAATGAGCGGCAGCCCCATTCTGCAGAACGGACGCCTCGTCGGCGCAGTAACTCACGTCCTCGTCAACGACTCAGCCATGGGCTACGCAGTCTTCGCCGAGAACATGGACGATGAGTACAGAAGCCGCTGACGCTCGAGAGAAACACAGAGGTCGCTGACGCTTGAGAGAAGCGCTGACGCGCTTGGGGAAGGGAAAACTTTTGTGTACAAAAGTTTTCCCTCCCCCAAACCCCCACCTTTTCAAAAAACTTGTATTGGCTTCGCAGTTAGAACTATAGTTACTGCTCCTATTATAGTCACATCTTAATAAAAAACAGCACTGCTAACTTGAACAGTTCTGTTCTTTTATGTCTGATAAGTCTCTTAAAAGGAGCAGTTACTATTAATTCAACTGCAAAGCTAATACAGTTTTTTCGAAAGAGTGGGGGTTTGGGGGAAAGGAAACCTTTCTTCCAAGAAAGGTTTCCTTTCCCCCAAGCGCGTCAGCGCTTCTCTCAAGCGTCAGCGACCTCTGTGATTGGCTAAATGCTCTTAGCGTAGGCTGTCTTGACGCTGACGCCGGGTATTCTGCCGAGTTTGCCGGAGAGGGCGGAGATATCGTCCTGCGGGGCATCGACGGCGATACTTATTATGCTGATACCTTTTTTGCGGTAGGGGATACCCATTCTGCCGATAATGCAGTCGCCGTATTCGTGCAGTACGGCATTCACTTTATCGGAATTATCGGTATTCTCAATAATTATGCCGATAACAGCGACTCTTGTTTCCATATCATCACCCCATATTAAGTCTGCGGATATCCTTGTCCTGCGAAAATGTTATCGCGTTGTAGAGAATGAGCACCGAGTCATAGTTTTTCATCTTGAAAAAATCACTCACATTTGACTTGATATAGCGCGTATCAAGCACGGTTATCCTGCTGAAATGCGCCGTCAGGAACGGTATCAGCGAATGTGCGTAGCTGTCCTTGAATATCAGCAGGGAAGGCCCGTCCACTCCCGTAGTGATATCTATATACGGGCTGTTGGGACCGAGAAACGAGCTGTACTTGTCCTTAACATCAAGAAATTCGCGGAAGTACAGACTGTCATACTTTTTTACCTCTTTGCTGTCCTTTACAGTGAGGGTGACTTCCTTTACGCTGTGCGGGTGGTAGTAGTCTATCACATCCGGTGTGATACTGTCGTCGAGAGTCTTTGAGTACAGCGTTCCGCGGAAGCTGTACGATGCGTGCTCTATGTCATATTCGCTCAGGTCGTAGGGCTTGAAGCCCATGGCTTTCGCCGCGTCGTAATAAGCAAGATATGCCCCGTATGATGTCCAGTGATGATCTGTGCGGTAATAGATATAATCCGCCGAGTGCATCTTTATGGTCGGTATCACATTTATCGTCTGCATTGAGGTGAGATTGTCGCGGCAGAATTCGAGCAGCTCTGTCTGGCTGCCGATAGGTGCCGAGGCGGGGAACAGGTCGGAGTATATCTCCTGCGATGTGGGCGCAAGCAGAAAGTACATCGGAGTGTCGGGGTACATCTCGGAGAATTTGTTCAGCGCATTCAGATTTTTCATTATGAATTCGCTGTCATAGCCCTCCCATATCTCCATCATACGGTCATTTGCAGTATATACGCCGTTCACATCGACTTTTCCGATCAGCCGCTCTGTGGCGTTGCGCAGCTTTATCCACTGTTCGCGCCCGATAAATCTGTCGGCGAACCAGTCTTCAAAGCCGTTCATAAACTTTTCTTCCCGGTAGCTGTTCCAGGTCAGCGTCGGGAAAACGGCAAGATACCTGTTCTCGTTTTCCGAGAAAGGCTTCGGCTCAGACGGGTTGAATATGAAAGTCATCACGGGCAGCGTTATCAGTATCACCGCGAACAGTACGACTGTTACTATCTTGTAAGCTTTTTTCTTCATACGTTCATCTCCGTGTCGTTCCTAAAAATTGAAATATAGGAACGGATTGTATGTTGCGTCGGCGATGTAAGCAACACAAAGTGCAAATACTCCCAGCTTGCATACGGGCATTGCCCAGTGAACGAAATTCGGGAATCTCTTCTCTGTGTGCGAGACGATTATCTTCCACGCGTCGGTCGAAGCGAATATCCCGAGTATCAGCACAACGCCGTAGTTCAGCATCAGATAGAGCGTTTCGCTGTCCGCGAGTACCCCCGACGCGCCGAACATATTTCCCATATAGGTGAATGCAGTGCCTATATTCGGTGAAGCGAACAGCACCCAGCCGATTACAACGAAGAACATAGTGTAGAGCCAGCCGATCCAGCCCGGTAACTTTTCCAGCACCTTTCCGAAAAACAACCGCTCAATGATTATCAGAACGCCATACATAACGCCCCAGATGATGAACGTCCAGTTCGCGCCGTGCCAGATGCCTGTAAGCAGCCATACTATCGCGAGATTGAGCACGGTGCGTCCGAGCCCCTTGCGGTTTCCGCCGAGGGGGATATACACATAGCTGCGGAACCACGCACCCAGCGTGATATGCCACCGCCGCCAGAATTCCGCGACGCTTTTGGAGAGATACGGATAGTTGAAGTTCTCGGGGAAGGTAAATCCCATCATCTTTCCGAGGCCGATAGCCATATCGGAATATCCCGAGAAGTCGAAATAGATCTGTAATGTGTAGCCGATTATGCCTATCCACGCTGTAGCGGCCGATACCGGCGTACCTGCCGTAACGTGCGCGAGGACGGTGTCCCATACCTGCCCGACGCTGTTCGCGATAAGAACTTTTTTTCCGAGACCGGTAATGAAGCGGACTATACCCTCATATACAAGGTCGATGTTGATAACACGGTCGTTCAGCTCTTTCGATATGTCGGAATACCGAACGATAGGCCCCGCAACGAGCTGCGAGAAAAGCGTAACGAATGCCGCGAAGTTTATCGGGTTCTTCTGTACCTCTATCTCACCGCGGTACATATCTATCGTGTATGACATCGACTGGAAAGTGAAGAAGCTGATACCGATAGGCAGCATATTGAGCGGGAGGACTTTAATACCGAGGAAGTAAAGCTCCTTGATGTTTAGCACCTGCTGTCCCGCGATCGTGTTGATGTTCTCGACTACAAATCCGCTGTATTTGAACATTCCGAGCAGCGTCAGGTTCATCACTATCGACACGATAAGACAGGTGCGTCTGATATGCCTGTTTTCGCCGAATTTCCATATTATCAGTCCCGCGAAATAGTCGATAAGTGTCGAAAGTATCATCACAACGACATATACAGGCTCGCCCCATGTGTAGAAAATAAGCCCGCTCAGCAGAATAACGGTGTTTTTCAGCTTTTTGGGCACGAGGTAGTATATCAGGAGCGTTCCCGTGAGGAACAAAAAAATAAAAACAAGACTTGAAAAAACCATAAGACCTCTTTGTTTATGCTGTACGGCAAAATTTGACATATCCTACCGTTCGTGGTATAATAAACACAGACGTAAAAAGGGAAGTGACAGCATTGGCTAAAAATATATATCCCATAAGAGGAGCAGCGGAAGGGTTTCCGTTCGTGCTCTCGTGCATTCGTGAAGATATCGGCACTCAGCCGTTCAGATGTCCCGGCGGCGTGACGGATATGTGCAGTATAGTGATAACCTCCGGCGGCAGCGGCAAGGCGATACTGCCGGACGGGGAACATACCGTCGGCGCGGGGAATATCTGCTTTGCTGCGGCGGGAGTTCCGTTTGAACTGCTGCCCGCGCAGGAAGGTCTTGCCGCGCGGCATATAATGTTTACCTGCAAGGCCGGTCTGGTCGAAGACCTGGGGCTCGGCGGATATTTCTCAGCCGATGAAGTCAAAACAGGGGAGCTGATCACGGTATCGGATAAGGTCGCGGAGATAGCCGCCGACCCGCTTTCCGGAGCCGAAGCTATGTCTGCCGCGCTGTATGAGCTTATACTCGCCGTGCGGCATTCCGTGCTTATGAAGAACGATGACCGCTACGGCAGCGGCGAGAACATCCGCGAAGCGCTGAAATATATGGATAAATACTATTCGCAGGAAATAACGCTCGAACGCCTTGCTGTGATGTCCGGCGTGTCTCTGCAGCATTTCTGCCG